>CAYUCJ010000048.1:0-13582 GCA_964443285.1 uncultured Desulfobacteraceae bacterium
ATGTCGCTTCCGCTCAAGAGACTCCTGGTTTCCGACATCCTGGTCCGGTTCTGTGAACAGATCCCCTACGCCTTTGTGGTGGTGTGGGCCATGAAGACCATTGACCGGCCTGTCACTGCTCTCCAGTTCGGGATCCTGACGAGCATAGAGATGGCCACGGCAATGCTTATTTATGTGCCTGTGGCCTACCTGGCTGATCGTGGTACAAAGAAACCCTTTGTGGTAGTCACCTTCGGCTTTTTCACTTTGTTCCCTCTGGCACTCCTGTTGTGTCACTCTTTTGCCTGGCTGGTCCCTGCCTTTATCCTGCGCGGCCTGAAGGAGTTCGGCGAACCCACACGAAAGGCCCTCATCATGGACCTGGCACCGGAAAACTGTAAGGCGGGCATGTTCGGACTCTACTATCTCCTTCGTGACGTGGTTGTATCCTTTGCGGCCTTCGGCGGTGCGTTCCTGTGGCAGGTGAGTCCTGCAACGAATTTTCTGGTGTCATTCGCCTGCGGCCTCCTGGGGACGGTTGGCTTCGCCGTGTGGGGAAGGGACCCGGTCTGACGAATCATTTGCTGCCTGAAAAAAGGGGCAGGTATTGGCCGTAGCCTTCCTTCTGAAGATCCTCTCTGGGGATGAATCGAAGGGAAGCGGAGTTGATGCAGTATCTCAGGTTCCCGGGCGGCGGCCCATCAGAAAACACGTGACCCAGGTGGGAATCACCATGCAGGCTTCGGACCTCCGTACGAACCATGAATAATCCCCGATCTTCCCTTTCAACGATGTTCTCAGGCTCCAGGGGTTTGGTAAAACTGGGCCAGCCCGTCCCGGATTTGAACTTGTCGAGGGAACTGAACAACGGCTCTTCGGAAACGATGTCCACGTAGATCCCTTCCCGTTTATTGTCCCAGTAGGGGTTGTCAAAGGCAGGTTCCGTACCGTCGCGCCGGGTCACCTTGTACTGGATCGGGGTCAGCTTTTTCTTTAGAACCTCGTCTGTGGGTTCGGCAGTTGCCGGGTGACCCGAATGCTCGCCCGGTGAACCCTTCCTGCTGCCCCAGACCTTTTTCAGAAACTGGTCACGGCCTGAACCGCTGCGGTAGTATTTGTACCGGAGCGCATGCGTCTTGTAGTAGTCCTGATGATGATCTTCCGCCTTGAAAAACCGCTTGAAGGGGATGATTTCAGTCACCACGGGCTTTTGGAAAAGACCTGAATCCTGAAGCGTTTTCTTGGATGCCTCCGCCTCATGCCTCTGTTCATCATCGTGGTAAAATATGGCACTTCGGTATTGTTCACCCCTGTCCACGAACTGCCCGCCGGGATCGGTGGGATCAATGTGCCGCCAGAAGGCCTCAAGCAGTTCCTTGTAAGAGACCTTGTCCGGATCATAAAGGACTTGAACCGCTTCGACATGTCCCGTTCCCCCTGAAGAGACTGCCCCGTAGGAGGGGTTATCCTTGTGTCCACCCGTGTATCCGGAGATCACCTCCACCACGCCGTCAACCTTTTCAAGGTCCGACTCGACGCACCAGAAACACCCTCCGGCAAACGTAGCTGTCTGAAGTTTTGCGGACTCTTTTTCCATGGTATTTCCTTCCTCATTCTTACCTGCAAGGGTTTCTATGGCCCTCCCTCCCTTCCGGAGAACAGGCCAAGCTCATCTCGTGTCCCGTCCTCTTTTCCCATTTAGATAATTTAAGCACTCGAAACGGCTATTTCAAAAGGGAAGGGGTTATAATCATTCTGGCTTCCGACGAAGTCTCTTTATCCTGCGTACCTAGAAAAGCGGATCTGAGAATCTTTTTCATGTGCTTTCTCATAATGCACTTGGCAACTCACTTCTACATGGACGACTATTTGGGGTTCACGCCTCCCAAACCCTACGCGGTTTTACAGCGTAATGCTGAACCCCAAATCGACGTCCATCCCCTCGGGAGTGATTAGAAAGTATTTGAAAAAGATTGTCAGGTTCGGGTCCTCTTCGTTCCCGATAGGTTGCCACCCGGCGGCATAAACCAGCTTCCTACCTGACCGCCTTTCTGGTATCATTATCAGCGTTGTGATCATTTTAAGGAAAAAGCCTCTTAATCAGGAGTTCAGCCTCAGCCGCCATGAAGGAAGAGAAGAGGAGGACCAATGGAAACCAGGCGAAAGTTTCTTCAGATAACATTCAGATGCTTTACGGGTTTGGGATTCCTGCTCAGCCCTTTGTTCCAAGCGGTCCGGGTGGTCTATGGAAAGGCAAAGCGAATCATCCTCCCCAAGGATACGGACAGGGAGAGCCTGATCGACAAGAACCCGGCGGAACTGGATACGAGAAACCTGGAAACGACCCCGCTCAAAGAATTTCGAACCATGGGCCTTTCAAATCATGCGGTAAACCTGCAGGATTGGCGCCTCGAGGTGATGGGGAGGGTAAAAAGGCCTTTGACCCTTACCTACGCACAGGTGCTCGCCCAACCCGCCATAGAGAAGGATGTCCTCCTGATCTGTCCCGGTTTTTTCGCCAATCACGGCAGGTGGAAAGGTATTTCCATGGGTAGACTGCTGGCTGAGGCGGGCATGGAGAAAGGCGTGACCCAGGTGAGTTTTTCAGGCCCCGAGAACGAATACGAAAAAGTGGAACCCTTCCCTCTTGAGGACGTCCTTTCGGGCAGGGTCTTTCTGGCGCATAGCGTCAATGGAAAAACCCTTCCCCGGAAGCACGGCTTTCCACTGCGCGTGGTGGCGGAGGACCTGTTTGGTTTTCGCTGGGTCAAATATGTCTTCAAAGTCAGGGTGGTGTGAACGGTGTTGGAAAAGCCTGGAAAATCCTTGACACTGGAAACAAATCTTTATAATTTTAAACCAATTTCAAAAAATACGGTGTTGGTTCATCAAGTAGAGGACAAAAGGAGGCTCATTCAAAGGATGCAGAGTGGAAAACCAGGTTAGCCAAACACCTTTCCCATCCCCCGAGATCTGGGCAATCGGTGGTGGCAAGGGCGGTACAGGGAAGAGTTTCCTTATCAGCAGCATCGGTAACTGCCTTGCCCGCCGGAACAAGAGGGTTATATTGATCGATGCGGATTTCGGGGGGGCGAATCTGCACACCTTTCTGGGTATTGCCAGACCGCTTCAATCGCTCACGGACTTTCTTGAAAAAAAGGTGCCTCTTGCGGACCTGGTCGTTGACAGCGGCATCAGCAATATGGGCCTGCTGATAGGGACCATTCATTCCCTGGCATCTGACAGTATGAAGTATACCCAGAAACTGAAACTGTTTCGGCATATCAAAGGCCTCGATGCGGACTATATCCTTCTTGATCTTGGCGCCGGGGCAACCCTTAATACACTGGATACATTCCTCCTTGCAGACAAAAAGATCATTGTCATCCTTCCTGAAATTACGGCTATTGAAAACAGCTACTATTTCTTGAAAAATGCCTTTTTTCGAAATCTGATGGCGACCCTGGGAGACCATGGCTTCAAAGAGGTCGTTCGAGAGATCTGGAAAGAGAGGGAGAAATACCACATTGGGAACCTGAACGCGCTCATAGAATACCTCCGGTCCGTTTCTCCCGAACTGGAGAAGGTCATCGAGCAGGAGTTGACAAGCTTCCGCGCCCATATCATTCTGAACCGAATCACCACGGGCGAAGAAGTCGTCATTGGAAGGTCCGTCAAGAGCATTTGCAGGAAATATTTCAGCGTGGAAGCGAAATATGCGGGCTATGTTGAATACGATCCCATGGTTCCCAAGTGCATCAATAAGAGGCAGCCTTTTATGCAGACGTGTCCGGCGTCACGATGTGCCGCCGAAATCGGGAGAGTCACAAAGAATCTCCTGAGCGGAAAGGATATGCGGTTAAAGGGATAAAAATGCAATATGAGGAATACGAAAAATATTTTGAGATCCTGGAAATCGACCCCGGGGCCTCGTTCCTGGAAATACGAGAAGCCTATCTCCATCTGAAGTCACTGTATTCGGAAGATTCCATCGTCACCCTACCTGTCAAAGATGAAGTGCCGGAGAATCGAAAAACGGAAATACTCTGGGAAATCGAAGAAGCGTACCAAATCCTTTCAGAGACCTGCGAAAGGGAAAACCATTTCCAAGATGTTCGGGAAGCGACGCCTTCCGGCATCGACGAAGGCGATCTGCCTCTTTATGAAATTACGGAATTCAGCGGACAGAGGCTGCGAGGAATAAGAGAGAGAAGAGGTATTGACCTCCACAATGTCTCCCTTTCCACAAGGATACAGATTCAATACCTTGAGGATCTGGAGAATGAAGACTTCGATGGGCTTCCCCCCGAGACCTACATCAGGGGTTTTGTGGTCAGCTATGCGAAAACCCTGAATCTTGATCCCGTGCAGGTTGCTGAAGACTACATGAAAAAATATCACAAATGGAAGTATGGAGAGGACTGAGCGGTTATTGCTTTATCCTTTTCCTCCTGTGGAAGAGGTATGTCCTGGCGGCGAGGATCAGCAGAACGGCGGAGACAACCAAAACGTCGTCTGTCTTCCCGGGAGAGAAATCCGGCATGAAGTAATAGGTGCAGCCACCGAGAAAGAGACTGACACGCAGGGCCCGGCCATATCCCGCAAAGGTGAAAACCCTGATGAAAGTCAGATAAAGGAAGACCCAGGAAACGAACAATATGAAGTCCGCCAGATAAAGATAGTTTCGAGGGATGAGGTTTGAAAGGCTTTTCAGTGTTGTTTCAACGATGCCGGCCTTTTTCTTGAAACGGGCGTCGATGACCTCCTTAATGGTCATTTTTTCATCGATGTTGGTCCCGCCGGGGATCAGAAAATCCAGATTGATGGGTGATTTCTTCTGATGGAGGGCGTCGTTGGTTTTTCTAAAAGGGGACTGCAGGAGATGCCGGGCAAGGAGGTACCCGCTGAGGCAGACGCCCCCAAGGAGAATGAGAACCAGGCCTTGAACCATCACTCTTTTCATTACGAGGTCATGTTTCTTGAATAAATGGATAGGATTCTATACCATGGCTAGAACAATAAATCAAAAAAGCTCTTTTGACGTGTGCCGGGGTCTTCATTTGCCTTCGCCGAGTAACCCTGTTGACGAAAGGAAAACCTTTGTTCAAAAGCATCGTTCGGAAATTTCGCAATCATTTCAGGAAACCCACAGAAATTAACAGGCCGTCTCCCGAAGAAATTACCCCGGTTTTACCCAAGAAGACACCGGTCCGGAAATCGGGGGGAAGAACCAAGACGCCCGGATCCGGTCGCTCACCCAAACGGCAAGATGTGGCGACGGCCTGGGATGCCTCTGAATTTGACGTCCCCGCCCTCGAGGGGCGGACCCGCTTTCACGATTTGTCCCTGCCGATGAAAGTCATGCACGGTATAGCCGACCTGGACTTTCAGTATTGCACGCCGATCCAGGAAATGATCCTTCCCAAAACCCTCGAAGGATCGGATGCCACGGGCCAGGCACAGACGGGAACGGGAAAGAGCGCCGCGTTCCTGGTCACAATCTACACCCGTCTGTTGAAGAAACCCCTCAAGGGCAAGAGACGGCCCGGTGTTCCCCGAGCCCTGATCCTGGCCCCCACACGGGAGCTGGCGCTGCAGATAGAAAAAGACGCGCTTGCCATCGGAAAATACACGGATATCAATATCCAGGCCGTTTTTGGAGGGATGGGCTACGACAAGCAGAAGCGTGCCCTGGCGGAAAAAATCGTTGATATCATCGTGGCCACCCCGGGAAGACTGCTGGATTTTCAGAGGCAGAACCTGGTGCGGCCCTATAAACTTGAAATCCTCGTCATCGATGAGGCCGACCGTATGCTCGACATGGGATTCATTCCCGATGTCCGCAAGATCGTCTACAGTACACCCGGCAAAGATGACCGCCAGACCCTGTTCTTCGGCGCCACGTTGACGCCCGAGGTAGAACGGCTGGCCAAGCAGTGGACCCGGGATCCCGTTCACGTGGAGGTCGAACGGGAACACGTGGCGGCGGATTCCATCAGTCAACGGGTGTATCTCGTCACCAGGGATGAGAAGTTCGTGGTGTTGCTGAATCTGATTGTCGGGCAGAATCTGGAAAAGGTCCTCGTATTTACCAACCGAAGGGATCAGACAGGGCGCCTGGCAGACCGGTTGAAGCAGTACGGGATCAATTGCGCCGTCCTTTCCGGAGACGTACCCCAGAAAAAGCGTATCAGGACCCTCGAGGATTTCCGCAGTGGAAAGATCCGCGTCCTGGTGGCCACGGACGTGGCGGCCCGCGGTCTCCACGTGGAGGACATCAGCCACGTCATCAACTTTACCCTGCCCCGAGATCCCGAGGATTACGTACACCGAATCGGGCGGACCGGACGTGCCGGTGCGACAGGGATTTCCGTGAGTTTTGCCAGCGAGGAAGATTCCTTTTACATTCCCCCCATCGAGGAATACCTGGGCAACTCACTGGCCTGCGTCTATCCTGATGAATCGCTGCTGAAGCCGCCGCCTCCCAAGATCAAAACAATGGAGGCGAAAAAAACGGCCCGGCCCGGACCGGGAGGGAAGCCAGCCAGGGGAAGATCCCGGAAGGGACCCCGCCAAAGATCCCGACCCCGGCCACCACAAAAAAAAGGGGCTAGCCGGGATTAAAAGCGTTGTTTTAATCTTTTCTTCTTCTTTGGGCGTGACTTTTTCTTCTCGCCTTCTTCCGCGTACTTGATTCGAACCTCCCTGCCATCAATCTTTGCGTCTCTCATAGCCTTGAGGACCCTTTCAGCACTGGCGGACGCCACTTCGAAAAAGGAGAATTCCCGCAGTATTTCCACCTTGCCGATTTTATCGGCGCTGATGCCGGATCTGTCGCACACGTTCCTGATAACCGTGCCCCTCACAATACGGTCCAGCTTACCGGCGTTCATGAAAAAGCGTTTTGTTTCTCCCGGAAGAACCCGGCTTTTGGCGGGATTTCTTCTCCGGGATGTCTTGACGGTCGCTTTATCTTTTCTTGCCGGGGTGACATTGATGTCGACCGTATCTTTGTAATAATCAAGAAAACGGTTGAATTCCAGGGAGACAAATTTCTGGATCAACGCTTCCTTTGAAAGGCCGGAAAGCGTGCTGTATACAGGCGGCAGAAACCTCCCGATCTCCGAATGGTTCACCTCAACCGCCACCAGTTTGTTGATCATGGCATAAAGCTGATTCTCGCACACGGCCCGTCCTTTCGGAACCTTTACGTAGGCAAATCTGATGCCGGATTTATGTTCGATCTGCTTGAGCTTATAGCTTTCCTTTGAATTGATGATCGCAATGGACATGCCGGATTTGCCCGCGCGACCGGTTCGGCCGCTTCGATGCGTGTAATTGTCAGCTTCATCAGGCAGCCTGTAGTTGATAACGTGCGTGATGTCCTGAACATCGATACCTCGTGCAGCGACATCCGTGGCAATGAGGACTCGAATGGATTTTGCGCGATATCGGCCCATGACCTGCTCCCTGACCTGTTGGGAAAGATCGCCGTGAAGGGCCTCTGCATTGTAGCCGTCTTTAATCAGTTTCTCGGCAATCTCCCTGGTCTCCTTCCGGGTTCTGCAAAAAACGAGGCCGTAAATGTCGGGGTGGAAATCGATGATGCGTTTGAGCGCCGGATACCGATTGCTTTCCCGGACGACAAAATAGATGTGCTCGATGTTTTCGGCACCGGCATTTTTCCTGCCGATGGTTATTTCCACCGGCCGATGCATGTATTTTTTCGCAATGGTTGCCACCTCACGGGGCATCGTGGCGGAAAAAAGCCAGATCTGCTTCCCCACAGGCGTCCGGTCCAGTATGGCATCGATATCTTCCTGAAAACCCATGGTCAGCATTTCATCCGCTTCATCGAGGACGCAATACTTCACGTTTGACAGGTCGATGACCGACCGGCGCATCAGATCCAAAAGCCTTCCCGGTGTGGCCACAATGATCTGGACCCCTTTCTTGATCAACCGGATCTGGTTTTCCATGCCGGCACCGCCATATACGGCGGCAATCCTGACCCCTTTGATGTATTTACAAAAGCTAGCCATATCCTTCGCAATCTGCACACACAATTCCCGGGTGGGACAGATGACGACCCCTTGGGTATGGGTCAAATAAAAATCAATCAACTGAATCATGGGCAAACCAAAGGCCGCGGTCTTGCCGGTTCCGGTCTGGGCGAGCCCCACCAGATCTCTGTCACCGGACATCATTTCAGGGATGGCCTCAGACTGAATGGGGGTTGGTTCCACAAATCCCAGGTCATCAACCGCCTTCAGCAGGGCGTCGCTTAAATCCAAATTCTTAAAACTCATGTTTTTCCTTCTATATAGGGCTGGAATCAGTAATTATGACTTTGCAAAAAGCTGGTCTATGCCGCAAGCGGCTGCCTAAACGAAACGAAGAGGATCCGAACCTGAAAAAAACCCCCAAGTGAAGAGCAGGTGAACCGGATGTTCATGAAGCGGCGTCATTTCGGCCCTGGAACAGGACAGTGGAAGGGGCGAAATCCACAGCGACCGGACTCATGGACGACGGAAGGAGCGTAGCTTCTGGAATATGCCGTTTGCCTGCTCAGTGAGCCTCAACTTCGTTGGAAGTCCATGGACGGACTTTTTACGGTTACGTCACTGTTGCTCTGTCAAATAAAGAAGTGAGATCAGAGGCTGGGAGGAGAGCTGAGGACTTGCTTTTTTCGTAAGGGGAGTATGAAGAAAAGGGCGCTGCATGTCAACACAATTCGGCATGAACGCACAAACCCTCCTAATCATGCATGCGTTGGGGCAGGAAGAATGCCCTGCGCTTGAATTTGACATAATTAAAGTGATAGCGTCTTTTGAGAGATGGCGTCTTCTACGGCTGGCTTTTGGAAACCTTTTGCGCTTAGCGGAGTGTTGATGATGGATTTCGGCCTGTGCTGGAAGATCATGGATAATGTGTCAGGGGTCGTGGTGGGGAAGGCTGAAGCGCTGGAACTGCTCATTGTGGGTCTCCTTGCTGACGGCCATGTGCTGATCGAAGACGTCCCGGGTGTTTAAGTCTTACAAGAGCGCGGGTGAGATCTACGCAGCCTTATCCGCCTCCCCCATGAAACGCCAAAGGAATACGGGAACCGAACGAAGGGGGCGCTTTCCTGCCTTGAACCGGAGTTCGCAGTGATCATTGAAGCCTTCAACGAAGACATCTACGGAGAGAACCGCTTGGATGAAATCAGGCTTGATAACGCGAGAAGGGCCATGCACAGACTCAAGCAGCCTTCCCTGTGGTTTTCTAGGTGGCCCCTTTCTTCACCGCCTGATCTTCATCATTGAGAATAAGAGTAAGAAATGGTTAATCAAATCATCCTTCCTGACCGATGGAGGGAATGGCAAGGTGACCGTAAATGGCTTTATCCCCGATCGCAACAAGATAATCCCAGCCAAGGTCCTGACGAATTGACTCAAGGAGTTGATAAAGGAGTCTAGATGAACTATCGGCTTCTCTACTGCTTTCCATTCTTTCTATCGGCCGCCCTGATTTTCATTGCGGCCATTTTTACCTTTCGGCGGGTCAATGCGAGAGGTGGGTGGTACCTGGTTTCCTTATGCCTGGCCGCCGCGGTTTGGGCCACCAGTGAAGGAATGCTCTATCTGGGTCTTGGTATCAAAACCAACATCCTCATATCCAAACTCCAATATTTCGGGATCGCTCCACTGCCTCCACTAGCCCTTTTGTTTGGTTTATCCACTTTTGGTTTTGACTCCTGGACCAACAAAAGAGCACGCCTGGGGCTCTTTCTTATTGCGGCTATTACCGTCCTTCTTGTTTGGACGAATCCCCTGCATAAGCTCTTTTTCACCGAATATTACACCATCCAAACCGGACCATTTCCCATGTTCGGGCTCAGGCATGGGCCATTATGGTGGGTCGTCACAATCTATCACTATTCTCTTATGGCCTTTCTGGTCATCATCCTTCTGCATCAGATAGTCACATCTTCTGGCTATCATCGTTCTCAAGCAGGAGTGATCTTGATTGCGGCGGCATTCGTCTGGCTCAGCAACGCTGTTTATGTCTCCGGAAACAGCCCCGTGCCGAATATGGACATAGGTCCGATAGCTTTTGTATTGGTGGCTGCTGCGATGGCGTGGGGTTTTTATCGTTATGGACTACTCGACATCTTACCGGTGGCCAGAGCAGAAATCTTTCGGAGGTTGGACGATATTATTCTGGTGACCGACAAAAAGGATCGTATCCTGGACATCAACCCTGCCGCCGAGTCCATATTCAAAGTTACAACATGCCAAGTTGCAGGCCAAGAGGCTTCGAACGCTTTCAGCAACTTCCCACGACTTCAACAAATCTTTGGCAGGATGAAACCATCGGAGATCTGTCTGGTGCAGGATGGGCAAGAACATGTGTACGATCTTCGTGTCTCTTTATTAACCGATAAGAATGGATTTAAGATCGGACAGGTAATTGCCCTGCGTGACATTACTGATCGAAAAAGGGCCGAGGATGCCCTTCTGGAAAGTGAGAGACGTCTGCGCGAGCAAAATAGGGTAGTAATGGCGTTGTCCAAAATCAAATTAGATGAAATCGGTGATCTAACTACTGTTTTGAAGAGAATAACCGAGGCCGTCGCCCATACCCTTCATGTGGATAGGGTCAGTGTGTGGCTTTACAACGAAGATTACTCCAAAATGAAATGTATCGAACTCTTTGAGTTCAGCAGGAAGATGCATTCCGCAAGTTGGGAACTCTCTTCAGCGGACTTTTCCCGTTATTTTAAGGCGTTAACAGAGGAGCGCACCATTGCGGTGTATGATGCCCACGCCGATCCCAGAACCAGAGAGTTTACTGATGCCTATCTAAAACCTTTGGGTATAACGTCCTTGTTGGATTCACCGATTCGAATCAGCGGTCAGACAATAGGGGTTGTCTGCAATGAACATACTGGACCTGTCAGGCAGTGGACACTGGATGAGCAGACTTTCGCCGCCTCGATTGCGGACCTGGTATCTATGGCGATGGAGGCATCTGAAAGGAGGAAAAACGAGAAAGAAAAGAAAAGATTGGAACGCCAACTCCAAAGAGTGGAAAAGATGGAAGCCATAGGCATGCTTGCTGGTGGCGTGGCCCATGACCTGAATAACATTATGTCCGGGCTCGTGAGCTATCCCGAATTGTTGTTGATGGACCTCCCTGAAGACAGTCCATTGAGAAAGCCCATCCTGACCATTAAGAAGTCGGGAGAAAAAGCGAGCGCTATCGTGCAGGACCTTTTAACGCTTGCGAGAAGGGGAGTTGCCGTCAGCGAGGTAGTGAACCTAAATCATGTCGTATCAGATTATCTGAAAAGTCCCGATTTGAGTAGATTGAGATCTTTACATCCTGAAGTACGGCTGGAGACAGATCTCGAGGCAGTTTTGTTGAATATCATAGGATCTCCTGTTCATTTATTCAAGACCGTCATGAATCTCGTCTCGAATGCCGCGGAAGCCATGCCACATGGGGGAACAATCAAAGTATCCACCGAAAATCGATATATTGACAGGTTCATAAAGGGTTATGAACACATAAAAGAGGGGGACTATGTCGTCCTTTCCGTCTCTGATACGGGGATAGGTATCAAACCGGACGAGAAGGAAAAAATATTTGAACCGTTCTACACGAAAAAGGTGATGGGCAGAAGCGGCACCGGCTTAGGTATGGCTGTCGTATGGGGAACGGTGAAAGATCACAAAGGGTATATAGATGTTCAGAGCACTGAAGGAGAAGGGACGGCATTTACGTTGTTCTTCCCAGTGACAAGAAAGGAATTGCCCGAACATCTAACCTCTGTTTCAATACAGGACTACATGGGTAATGGCGAGGCCATCCTGGTCGTGGATGATGTGGAGGAGCAAAGAGAGATAGCAAGCACTATGTTTCAAAAATTAGGGTATTCCGTATCCGCGGTTTCGAGTGGCGAAGAGGCACTGGAATTTGTAAAAATAAATGAAGTTGATTTACTTGTTTTAGATATGATTATGGATCCAGGTATGGATGGTCTTGATACTTACAGGGAAATTCTTGAAATCCGTCCCAATCAAAAGGCAATTGTTGCAAGTGGATTTTCTGAAACAGAGCGTGTCAAAGAGGTCCAAAGGCTTGGGGCAACACAGTACATTAAAAAGCCATATACTTTAGAAAAAATAGGTATTGCTATTATAGATGAGCTGAATAGTTAGAGGATTAGGCATACATAGGGCTGAAATCAATAATGATCATAGGGCAGCTCGAGAAATATAGCTGTAATCGCTTGTCGGAGATCAAAAGCGCCGCACACCAGATGTTGATCTTCTGAGAAAAAAGCAGGGCCTTGATCGCCCTGTCTTTGCCCAGTTAAAGCGTTTTAGCGAATTCCTGCCAGTCGATCTCATCGACCTTAAAATTATCGATGGTCACATAATCAAGGAACTGCCCCAGACTGGCCTCGATGTCTTCAGGCTTGTCGGCTTCCCACAGGCAAAACACGTAGTCTGTTCTCCCGCGTGGGACAGGGTTCCAGGTTTTTATGCATTTGGCGGGAATCTCATCCGCCGCCATTGCTCGTGCGAGCTGAGGCGACGCTTCGGTGAACGCTTTCATGACTTCATCTGCACTTTTCTTAAGCGTGTGCAGAGCAATATATTTAGCCATAATATCCCTCTCCTTCGCTGCCTGAAATAAGTCTTCGGCAGCTCGCCTATCGTTCCCAATACCCAGATGAAACGGAAGTCCTTTGAATGGAGAAACCAATGCTACTGTCGGGCCAACGGGAACATCAAGATCCGTGGCCTTCCGTCCCCACCTTTCAATGGGTTTGGGTTTATTGAAATGAAATCTTGGGCTCCCGACAGAACAAACGTCCTGTCAGGAGCAGGGAGGGCACATCTTGAAGTGTTTTTCCATAAGGCCACCCTGGATGAAGGCTGAAGATAAACCTGATCCTGTCTATTTTCCTACTGGCCATGGGGGAAAATCAATCCGGGAAAGCGCTGATTTTATGTGGGGAAAAAACTTAGTCGGGAAGCATTCTTGGGTGCAAAGCGTGGAGAGGTAAATCAAACGATCTGCTGAAAGTCGAGAATACAGTATACTTGCATAATCCTATGCTTCCCGAATGAGGATATCAAGTTTCGAATAGCATTTGCATTGATAACTTATTTCAAAGGCCATATAATACAGAGAAATGATAAAAGGAGGACAGAAAATGAGAATGCTGATGAATGTGAGGTTTCCACATGAACCGTTCAACACACTCGTAAGAGAGGGCGCAGTTGAGGAGATCATTCGTAGGATCTTGGATGACTTGAAGCCGAAATCCATTTATTTTACGGAGCAAGGTGGCAATCGCGGAGCAGTAGCCATCATAGACGTAGATGATCCTTCACGGATTCCGGCTTTTTCAGAACCATTCTTCTTAAACTTCAACGCGGATTGCGAGTTCAGAGTTGCAATGTCTCCCGAGGACCTCGGGAAAGCAGATCTTGAAAAACTTGGAAAGAAATGGAGCTGATTGCCATTCAATTTCAGTAATTTCCGGTTAGAAAATTGCATGTGATACATCAAAATAAATAGCCAAATCAGCGTGTTAAGTTCATTA
>CAYUCJ010000049.1:0-13503 GCA_964443285.1 uncultured Desulfobacteraceae bacterium
GCGCCGCTCATCGTTCAATACTCCGAGCCCATATCGCCTCTGGAATACTATGATCCTGCCGTGGAAAAGATGCTGTTTACGGTGGAGCACGGTATCCCCCTGATCAACTTCCCGGCACCCCAGGCCGGCGGATCGGCGCCTGCAACCTTCGCCGGCACCATCGTCCAGGGGAGTGCGGAATCCCTGAGCGGCCTCGTACTGGCCCAGCTTGCCCGACCGGGGGCGCCCTTTATTTACGGGGCCTTCGCCACCATCATGGACATGCGAACTTCCATATTTTCTTACGGCGCGCCCGAATTGACCCTGATGGTCGGGGCCATGGCCCAGATGGCGCAATACTACCAGCTCCCCTTCTTCGGTACTGCCGGCTGTACCGACGCCAAGTTCTGCGATGCCCAGGCCGCCGCCGAAGCAACCTTTCAATGTCTCACCGCAGCGGCGGTCGGGTCCGGCCTGGTGCATGACTGCAGCAGCTGGATGGATCACGGGTCCCTGGTCTCCCCGGCCTTCATGGTGCTCGTCAACGAACTCCTCTTCAATGTCAATCAGCTCATGAACGGCTTGCCGGTGACCGACGAGACGCTGGCTGTGGATGTGATCGACAGTGTCGGACCGGGCGGGCACTACCTGCAGCACCCCCACACCCTGGAACACTTCCACGATGTCAGGTATTCGAATCTTTTTGAAAGGATGATTTACAGCCAGTGGGAAAATGAAGGTGGAAAACGATTCGAGGAGCGGCTGCGTGAGACCACCAAGGAGGCGATGGCACACGAACCCGCCGCACTTGCGCCGGAAGTGGTCAAAGAACTGAACCGCATGCAGGCCTACTGGAAATAGGCCTACCGACCGCTCTCCTCCTTTATGCGCAGGCTCAGCAATGCCCCGGCCAGAGCCATGACGGCAAACGAGAGAAAAACAGCACCATAGGAGTGAAACACGTCGATGATTTTGCCGGAAAGCGGCGTGGTGATCACACCGGCAAGGCTGGTGAAGGTGGTCAGGAATCCCATCCCGGTGCCCGACAGTTTTCTCGAAAGGATGTCCGAGGGATAGGCCGCCAGGAGGACATCCGGCATGATGATCATGAATCCGACGATCATGAGGAGGCCCAGGGCGACACCCAAAGGCATTCCCATTGACAGGAGGACGCTCGATCCGGAAAGGACGCACAATCCAAGAATAATGAGGGGCTTTCGTCTTCCACCAAAAAAGGAATCAGATAAAAAGCCGGAAATGGGGGAAGCGAATACACCGGGGAGGAGCACAAGGGCGGATATGGTGCTGGCCCGATCGACAGACATGCCGTAGCCTTCCTTGAGGAACGACGGGATCCAGATGAGGCAGCCGAATTGGACGTATACAAAGCAGAAGTAGACCATGGCAACCGCCCACAGGACGCGGTTGGTCAAAACGATGGAAAGTGCTGATCTCGAACCGGTGTCAAACCGGTTCTCCAGATCCCGTTCGTCGTCAAAATCCGGAAGCCCCCTTTCGTGGGGATGGTCCCTGGCAACGACCCAGAAGACAAGGGTTACAGCGGCCATCATCACCGGAGGGATGATAAAGGCCATTCGCCACCCGAACCGATCTCCGAGAAACCCTGAGAGCCTTATGCCGCCGCTGCTCCCCAGGGTGACGCATGTGACGAACAGCCCCACCGCCGTTCCCCGCCGTGCCCGGGGAAACCAGTTGACAATCAGTTTGACTGCCGAATTCCATCCCATGACCTGGCCGAGCCCGTTGATGCACTGTGCCAGTGAAAGCACACCGAATGTGCTCCCCTGGCTGAACAGAAAATTGCCAACTATTGAAATCAGGGCGCCGCACGTGAGGACCTTCCGGGGACCAAAGCGGTCGCCAAGGAAACCGGAAGGCAGCTGAAAGACCGTGTAGGGTATGAAAAAGAAGGCCATCAACCAACCGGCCTGTGCATGGGAAATCCCCAGATCGGCCTTCAAGAGCGGGATCATCGGGGAGTAGTTGAACCGGTTGATATAGTACATGGAGAAGAAAAGCCATGTCAGGGCGAGGATCTGATTTGCCGGCGACCACAGACGCTTCGTTGTCAAACGATCCTCCTTCGCTCGCACGCCTTATATTTATGGATTTCTCCGCCCTCTCGCAACGAAGATCGATGAGAACCCCGGCCTGTTGGAGCGGCTCCGACGAGGAGGCTAGAAACTCACATTGCCCGGGGTTCTGGGAAAGGGAATCACATCGCGGATGTTCGAAAGACCGGTGATGAACTGGATGAGCCTCTCAAAACCAAGGCCGAAACCCGCATGGGGGACCGTGCCGAACCGCCTCAAGTCCAGGTACCACCAGTAGTCATCCGGGTTCAGGTCGGCCTCCTTCATCCTGGCATGGAGCGTATCGTAGTCGTCCTCGCGCTGGCTGCCCCCGATGACCTCCCCGATCTTCGGGACCAGGACATCCATGGCACGCACCGTTCTTCCGTCCTCGCTGAGTTTCATGTAGAAGGGCTTGATGTCTTTTGGATAATCCACCAGGACGACCGGCCTTTGAACCGCCTTTTCACACAGGTAGCGTTCGTGTTCCGACTGGAGGTCAGCGCCCCAGGCCACGGGAAATTCAAAGCCCGCCTTGGCCTTTTCCAGGAGCCTGACGGCCTCCGTATAGGTCAGGCATTCGAAATCATGGGAAAGGACGCCACTGATCGTCTCCACGGCCGTCTTGTCTATGAACCGATTGAAAAACGCCATGTCTTCCGGGCATTTCTCAAGAATCCACGAAAACACGTACTTCAGCAAATCCACTGCCAGGTCCCGGTTACCTTCCAGATCACAGAAGGCCATTTCCGGCTCAACCATCCAGAACTCCGCCAGGTGCCGCGACGTGTTGGAATTTTCCGCCCGGAAGGTGGGGCCGAAGGTGTACACGTCTCCCAGGGCCAGGGCATAGATCTCCGCCTCGAGCTGCCCGCTCACCGTTAAATTCGCCGGAATTCCAAAGAAGTCCTTGGAAAAATCGGTATGCCCGTCTTTTTTCGGAACACGATCCAGATCAAGACTGGTGACCCGGAACGTTTCGCCGGCGCCCTCACAATCACTTCCCGTAATAACGGGTGAATGGAGATAGATGAAGCCCCGCTCCTGGAAAAAGGTGTGTATGGCCAGGCTTACCGCATTTCTGATCCTGGCGACAGCGCCGAAGGTATTCGTCCTTGGACGCAGATGGGCTATGGTGCGCAGGAATTCGAACGAATGGCGTTTTTTCTGAAGCGGGTAGGTCTCCGGATCAGACCATCCGAAGACCTCTATCTTCTCGGCCTTGATTTCCACACTCTGGCCCTTGCCGGGCGAAAGCGACAGGATGCCGACCGCACAAATGGAACAACCGGTCTGAAGCCTCCTCACCTCACTCTCGTAATTGGGCAGAGAGGATTCGGCTATAATCTGAAGCCCCTGCATGCAGGATCCGTCATTCAACTCGATGAAGGAAAAACCTCCCTTCGAATCCCGGCGGGTCCTCACCCACCCCATTACGGTGAGTGTCATGCCGATTGCATCAGATTTCAGGACCTCCGCAATCCTTGTCCTTTTCAACGAGAGAGCCTCCCGGCCTTTTAAGCCGCTACCCATTCTTCTTTTCAAATTCCTTCATGAAATCCACCAGCGCACTGACCCCGTCAACTCCCGTAGCGTTGTAGATGGATGCCCTGCACCCCCCCACCGAACGGTGACCCTTGAGACCGCCGAGCCCCTCTTCCAGTGCCTCTGCAATGAATTGTTTCTCAAGGTCCTCGCCGGGAAGCCTGAACGTGACGTTCATGAGAGAACGGCTGTCCTTTTCGGCCGTTCCCCGGTAGAAACCGGACTCATCGATACAGCCGTAGATCAGCGAGCCTTTTTCCCGGTTGATTTTTTCCATATTCTCAAGTCCTCCCACCGTTTCCTCCAGCCATTTGAGGACCAGGCTGATGGTGTAGATCACAAAACAGGGGGGTGTGTTGAACATGGAATTCTTCCCTGAAAAGGTCGTGTACTTAAGCATGGTGGGAATACCATCGGGGACCCGATCCAGCATGTCTTTCCGGATGATGACCAGTGCGGTCCCTGCAGGTCCGATATTCTTCTGCGCGCCCGCATAGATCAGGCCGAAAGGTCCCGCATCAAAGAACCGACTGAGAAAATCCGAGGACATGTCGCAGACGAGGGGTACACCGCCCGAATCCGGAAATTCGGCCCACTGCGTGCCTTTGATGGTGTTGTTGGAGGTCAGATGAAGATAGGCGGCCTCCTGATTCACGGCGAAGCCCTTAGGAATGTACGAAAAACCCCGGTCCTCGGAAGATGCGAGCACCTTTACGTCTTTTCCCTGGATTTGTGCCTCTTTAACGGCCTTTGTGGACCAGGTGCCCGTATTGACATATGCCACTGGCTTGCCTACGAGGGCCAGGTTCATGGGGACCATGCAAAACTGAAGGCTGGCTCCTCCCTGGATAAAAAGGACCTCGAAATCGTCCGCCAGATTCAGGAGGTGCTTGGTCCTTTTCACCGCATCGTTGATGACCTCGTCAAACCATTTGGAACGGTGGCTCACTTCAAGTATCGACATGCCCGACCCCTTGAAGTCGAGCAGTTCAGACTGAATTTCTTCAAGCACGGAAAGCGGCAATGCCGCGGGCCCGGCGTTGAAATTATGGATTCTTTTTGTCATTCTCATTCTCCTTCCTCTGTGGTTTTTTCCAGTTCTTCTATCATCCCGGCGACTGCCTTGAGCCCCTCGCTGTCTGTTTCAAATGGCGGTCTGCCCGCCAGGTCAGCCTCTATGATCTCGCTCCGGAATGGAATGAATCCCAGGAAGTCAAAATCCCCCATTTCCCGCAGGAGGAATTCCCTGTCCTTTTCAGATCTGATCTTGTTGCCCACGAAGCTCAGCTTCTTGACGCCGATATCACCTGCCAGTCTGCGGATCTGATGGGCGGTCTCAATGCTTCGCCTTCCCGGTTCCACGACCACGATCAGACGATCCACGGCCATGGCGGTTCCCCTGCCCATGTGTTCCAGCCCGGCCTCCATATCCAACACCACCACCTCGTCGCGGGCCAGGACAATGTGCCTCACCAGGCTCTTGAGAAGGACGCTTTCAGGACAGACGCAACCACCCCCCCCGGTCTTGACCCCTCCCATGACCATAACCCTGACACCGTTCACCTCCACGGAAAGCTTCTCGGGCAGGTCATCCACTTTGGGATTCAGCTTGAAAAAGCTGCCCATGGTCCCCACTTTGGCCTCTGTTCGCTCCTCGATGAGTTCTTTCATCCGGGCAATGGGCACGATTTCTTCACTGGCCTTGACGCCAAGGGCCTGCGCCAGATTGGCATCAGGGTCGGCATCGATGGCCAGGACCTTCTTTCCCCGGTCGGCAAGGGCCCGGACCAGAAATGATGCAAAGGTGGTCTTACCCACTCCGCCTTTTCCGCTGATGGCCAGTTTCATCATCTAACTCCTTTAAAATGAGTCTCTAAACTAATCCTATATGGGCAGCTTTTTCAAGTAAAAAGGTGTGGCCAAATCCCCTACCCTGATGTAATAGAAAAGGGGACAGAAACAAAAGGATTTGCTCACCATGGAATTCGAAATAGCCGTCGAAGGAACGGCACAGGACATCAAAGAGCTTTCCCGCCTTCTTGAGAACGTCACGTTCCAGAAAAGATCCGTGCCTCCTCTCGAAGAGGATTCCCTGCCTTCGGAGTCCGTTTTCATCCGTGAATCATCGCCCGAATCGGTGGACAGAAGGCTGCTGGAGCTCTCTTCCCTTATGGACAGAATTGAGGCAAAGGGGGGGCGCCGCAATGGCCTTAAACTGAGGGTGCGCAACCTGGCCTATTCAGAGCCCCCGTCCGGTTCCGAACACTTTCTCGAACCTTTCAATCCTATACCTTCCCTGACGATTCTGCCCTGGTCTTCCCGCCTCACCCATGCGCCTGGCGAAGATGCCATCATCCTCGATCCCCACAACGCCTTCGGGACGGGGAAGCATCCTACTACCAGGCTCACCCTCGCAATTCTGACAGATGTGGCCCGGGGGGCAAACCATGGTGAACCTTCCTTTGCCCGGTGGTCCGTCCTGGATTTTGGGTGCGGTACGAGCATCCTCGCCATCGCCGCCGTCAGGCTTGGCGCAAAAAAGGCCTTGGGAGTTGAGATCGATCCCCAATCTGCAAAGGCGGCCTTGAGAAACGTTCGGCTGAACGGGCTCTCCCAACGCATTCAAGTGGAGCAGGGATCCTGGGAGAGGGTGGATGGAGCATACGAACTCATTCTGGCCAACGTGGTCCCGTCCGTGCTCTTCAGGATGGGGGACGCAATCCCGGCGCATCTGAAACCGGGGGGTGGTGCTATCGTATCGGGCTTTGGCGGAAATCTTCTCGAGGAGATGGCCCATTTCTTTTCGGAAATGGGTTTGATCATACTGAACCGTTTCAGTCTGGAAGGCTGGGGGGCCCTTCACATGACCCGCCCATCCTGATTCATCCCAATCGTGATGGAACCGTAAAAAGTCCGTCCGTGGACTTTTTACTAACGGCCCGTCCATGGGCACGATGATGACTTCCAGCGAAGTCGTTTTTTCATCAGGATCCAAGGAAGCGGATCTGAGAATCTTTTTCATGTGCTTTCTCATAGTGAACTTGGCAACGCACTTCTACATGGACGACTATTTTGGGGTTCACGCCTCCCAAACCCTGCGCGTTTTTGTGGTGTAACGCTGAATCCCAAATCGTCGTCCATCCCCTCCGGAGTGCTTAGAAAGCATTTGAAAAGGATTGTCAGGTTCGGTTCCTCTTCGTTCCTCATAGGTTGCCGCTTGCGGCATAAGTCAGCTTTTTACAAAGCCATCATCCCGATGTTTCATTGAAATAGTCTTTTACCGCGGCGATGGAAACGGTTTCACTTCTTTTGAGAAAACGTTCTTTGGCCACAGCAATGCGCGCCAGGGAATCCCTGAATCGCTGAAGTTCGATCTCGCCGACCAGGAGTTTTTTTTTCAAAAGCCCCATGCTTTCCATCACATATCGCTGGTCCTGGCATATCAGCAGGATATCCGCTCCGGCCCTGAACGCCTCGACAGCACCGTCAACCACCCCTTTGCCGGAGGAAATGGCCCCCATCTCCAGGTCATCGGTGAGGATCAGTCCGTCATAACCTAGACCTTTTCTCAGGAGGCCGGTCAAGATTCCGTGGGACAATGTTGCAGAGTTCACCGGGTCCAGGGACGGGTATACCGCGTGGGAACTCATCACCCCGGTTACCCCGGCCCGAACGGCGGCCCTGAAAGGTGGAATATCCACATTTTCCAGGTCGTTCCGGTCCAACGGGATTTCCGGGAGAATCTTGTGAGGGTCAAAATCGGCCATGCCAAGTCCAGGAAAGTGCTTGGCCACCGCCATGACGCCGTCTTCCTGAAGTTCTCTGATCACTGTGCATCCCAGGGACGCGACAGTCTCTGCATCCTCTCCAAACGTCCGCCCTATCAAATGCCTCTCGGGTGAGCCTCTGGGCACGTCCAGAACAGGGGCCAGGTCCATGTTGAGACCAACGAGCTTCATCTCCCTGGCAGTGACTCGGGCAAATTCCTTTGCTTTTTCCAACGGATCGGGATCATTTCCGATTTCCGTCTGCCCGGGAAACTCCGTAAAGGGCGCCCTCAATCTGGCCACCCGTCCCCCCTCCTGATCCACTGCCAGGAACAGCGAAATCCCGTGATACCGAAGCGATAATTTCTGCAGGTCACAGCAAAGGGTCGCCAATTGGACGGGATCCTGAATGTTTCTTGAAAACAGGATGATCCCCCCGAGTCCATACTCCCGGATCAGAGTCTCTGTCCCGGTGTCCAGCTCGGGGCCGGGCATGCCGGCCATAAACAACCTGCCAATCCTGGTATTCAGCTCATTTAGATCGAGTGAAGGATTCACTTCCAAATTCTCCTTGGTTGAAATATGGTGTATAATGAGAATGGACCATTTGCAATGAAAAAAGGAGCACCATGAAAGCCATGATCCTGGCCGCGGGCCTCGGCACCCGGCTCAGCCCTCTGACGAACTACCGTCCCAAGGCCCTCATGCCCATAAGAAATCGTCCACTCATCGACCGGAACATCGCCTATCTCCAATCCTACGGTGTGGCCCAACTGGTCGTCAATGCCCACCATCTCTCCGGTCAACTCCTGGCGCATCTTGAAAATGGAGAGCGCTTCGGGATACCTGTTCACGTCCGGGAAGAACGGAAGATCATGGGAACGGGTGGGGGGATCAAGAATGTGGAGGACTTCTGGGATGACCAGCCCTTTATTGTAATGAATGGTGACATTCTGACGGATATCAACCTGGGCGAGGCATACCAGCGCCATTTGGAATCCGGAGCCCTGGCCACCCTCATCCTTCACTCCAGGGAGCCTTTCAACCAGGTCCTCGTGGACCGTCAAATGAATCTGGTGGATATCGCCGGGAGGAATCTACCCGACCGACTCGCCTTTACCGGTATTCACATCATCAACCCTGCTCTTCTCTCCCTGATACCTGGGGGCCGTTACTCGAGCATTGTCGACCACTACAAAAGGCTCATCGCTTCTGGAAGAAACATTCGCGGCCATAGGGTGGAAGGAAACCAGTGGCATGATATCGGGACGTTTTCCGCTTACCTCGAGGCCAACAGGACGGCGTCCGGCGGTGAGTCCTTTCTCCTGGGAGAAGGGTGTGACGTTCATTCAGAATCCAAGCTGAGCGACTGGGTGGTTTTGGGAGCGGCGTGCTCCATCAGGGAGGGTGCGCATGTCGAGCGCTCCGTCCTGTGGGACCATGTCACTGTGAACAGCGGGGCAAGGGTGATTGACAGTGTTGTGACCTCCGGACGCAAGGTCCGCCAGGATCTGGTAGATGCCGTCTACTAGATGGTTTCCATCCATAATACTTTTGCGTTTGTTTATGGACGTGGTTGTGATAAAAATACGGCAATCTCCTTTCATTCCCTCCAGGAGGCCGGCATTTGGACAGCGCACTCAAGAAATTCATCTGTGATTTTTTCAAGGATTACGCTTGCCGGGAGGGTGCGCCTTCAATAGAACCCGTTCCAGGGGACGGTTCCAAGCGCCGATTCTGGCGCGCCGGATGGGCAGGGTCCGAGGAGCGATTCATTGTCATGGCAAACCCACCCCTTGACCGCAGCGCACGCAGGGAAAATGAAGCCTATATTCGCATAGGGGACCACCTGAAATCAAAAGGGGTACCCATACCCCGGATCTACCTGTCCAATCCTGAAGAGGGTTGGGTAATTATGGAGGATATGGGGAAGCGCAGCCTGCAGGAAGTCGTTGAGGAGTCGAAAAATCCCCTGCCCATTTACCGTAAGGTGGTGAGAGAGCTGCTCCATTTGCAGTTGAAGGGGGGCGTGAACTTCAACGTGGAATGGTGTTGTCAGACGGCTAGGTACGACCAAACGGTCATGCTGCGGGATGAATCTCACTATTTCAGGGATGCCTTTCTCGGGACATACATGGGTTTCAACGAAGACTGGTCTGAACTGGAGATCTCCTTCGGTCATTTGGCTGCGATGGCTTCAAAGGCGAGAAGCGGTTTCTTCCTTTACCGGGACTTTCAATCCAGAAACATTCTGGTCCACAAGGGTCGCATCGGCCTGGTGGACTGGCAGGGTGGTCGGCTGGGACCTTTGGGTTACGACCTCGCCTCTCTCCTCATTGACCCCTACACCGCCCTTTCCTCCCACCTCCAGGAAAAAATCTATCACTTTTACCTGTCACTTCTTGCGAAAAGCAACCCCGACCTTCTCGAGAACGTTGAAACAACCTATCCCTATCTCAGCCTTCAGAGGAATCTCCAGATCCTCGGGGCCTTTGCCTATCTCAGCAAGGTCCAAGGCAAGGCCTATTTTGAAGACTATATCCCTGGGGCACTCATAAACCTATCCAGGGTACTCGATGAAGTTCAGGATTCCGAACTGGATCCCTTGCGGGAGGTTGCCATGAAACGGCTTCAACCCGGCCCAAAATTTTGGCTCGACAATCCCTGGCTCTAAAGATAGGATTGCAATGCATTGCCATTCACGTCATGAGGGCCATGAACATCAGAAAGGCTCGTGATCTGTCCGAAAAAAACAGCTCTATCTGAAAGGTCTGCTGACGGAATAAGGCCCGGAATTCTCACGGATCTTCGTGACGAGATGGTGAAGATGACCGTGGATATGAAGCGCGCGCGGAAAAATACCCGCAGGCATACTGAAAAGTATGTCGAGGATATTTTCCAAGCGCAACGAAGTAGATAAGGGCAAATTCACCATCGGAGTAGACTGTCCGTGAGGAATCCGGGCGAAAAGGGGGTTATGGATGGATGACTGCATCTTCTGCAAAATTGTGAAGGGTGAGATCCCGTGTTTCAAGATTTATGAAGACGAAAAGGTGATCGCTTTTCTGGACATCAACCCCGTCACCCGGGGGCACACGCTTGTCATTCCCAAAAACCACGCGGCAACTCTCTGGGAAATCCAGGATGAAGATCTCATGGCGGTTCAGGTTGTGGCCAAGACCATCGTCAACGCAATGAAAAGCATCTTTGATTTATTGGGGGTCGCCTGCATGCAGTTCAATGGTCGGGGGGTAAACCAGCTCGTCATGCACTACCACCTGCACCTCGTACCTCGATCTAAAGGGGAGCCCGTTCCCCCCATGAGTTCGTGGGATCAGAAACCAGGGGATCCAAAAGCGATTGCAGGATTGGCAGAGAAATTAGCCTCCAGGCTGGACTAGTGCTATTCAAGGAGTTCCACATTCCAGTAGAGGTAGTCTCGCCAGGATTGTGGAATGTTGCTTGTGCCGACTGTAATCCTGACGGCCGGCATCCACGTGGGCCGGGAAGGTTTGCGGATGAGTCTCATGCCTGCTTCCCTGGGAGTGAGGCCGCCTTTGCGTCGATTGCACCCTACGCAGCAGGTCACGATGTTCTTCCATTCGGTCAGGCCTCCCCGGGACTTGGGAATGACGTGGTCATAGGTGAGTTCCTCGGAACCGAACGCTTCTCCACAGTACTGGCACCGGTATTTGTCCCTGGTATAGATATTCTGCCGGGAAAACTTGACAGGCGCCTTGGGTCGTTTGACCATCCTCAGGAGACGGACCACGGCGGGCAGTTTGATCGTGAAGCTGATGGAATGGATCTCACGACCATATTCCTCCACCACCTCGACCTTTTCCAGGAAAAGGAGGGTGATGGCCTTTTTCCAATTGATGATCTTGAGGGGCTCGTAGGTGATGTTCAAAAGGAGAACGTGCTCCATGGTATATGCCCTTCCGCTGGTGGCTGACGAACATCGGAATTCCAACTAAACGGACAATATGTGAATATTTAACCTAAAAGAATGATAATTACAAGAAGAAAGTGAAAGGAGATCAAATCAATATCATGAGTGACGAACTGGATACCTTGTGCATCAATACCATCCGGATGCTTTCCGCCGACTGCGTTCAACAGGCCAATTCAGGCCATCCCGGTATGCCCATGGGCGCCGCGGCCATGGCCTATGTGCTCTGGACTCGGTTTCTCAACCACAACCCTGAGGATCCCGATTGGCCCAACCGGGACCGATTCGTCCTGTCCGCAGGCCACGGATCCATGCTTCTTTACAGCCTCCTGCACCTTACTGGCTATGATCTGCCCCTGGAAGAGCTGAAAAACTTCCGGCAATGGCAAAGCCGGACACCGGGTCACCCCGAATACGGTCACACGCCCGGCGTGGAGACGACCACCGGCCCCCTCGGACAGGGATTTGCCAACGGTGTCGGCATGGCCATTGCCGAGCGCCATCTGGCGGCCCGCTTCAACCGGCCCGGATATGATATCGTCGATCACTTCACCTATGCCATCGTCAGCGATGGTGATCTGATGGAGGGTGTCTCTCACGAAGCCGCCTCCCTGGCAGGGCATCTGGGTCTGGGCAAGCTCATCTATTTCTACGACGACAATCACATTTCCATCGAGGGCACCACGGGAATCAGTTTTACCGAAAACCGTATGCAGAGATTCCAGGCCTATGAATGGCACACCCAGACGGTCGAGGATGGGAACGATTTGGAAGCCCTGGAGAACGCCATCGGAATGGCCCGGGAAGAAAAAAACAGGCCTTCAATCATCGCAGTGCGAACCCATATCGGCTATGGCAGCCCCAACAAGCAGGATACGCCGGGGGCCCATGGCGAACCCCTCGGACCAGACGAACTCATCCTGACAAAGAAAAACCTTGGCTGGCCTCAAGAACCCCCTTTCCTGGTGCCCGAACGGGCTGCGGAACATTTCCGCAAGGCCGTGGAACGCGGGAAGGAGTTGCAGGAAAAGTGGAACAGCAGCTTCCAGGCTTACTCCCGGGCTTTTCCCGAAGTGGCAGGAAATTTGCGTCAATGGCTGATGGGCAAACTCCCTGACGGGTGGGAAAGACAACTGCCCGTTTTCCCCCCCGATCAAAAAGGAATGGCTACCCGCGCGGCCTCGGGAAAGATCCTGAACGCGATTGTCCCACACATTCAAAACCTGGTGGGAGGCTCGGCAGACCTGGCCCCCTCCAACAAGACGCTGATCAACGGTGAAAAGGATTATCAGGCCGGACAATACGAGGGCAGGAACCTCAGATTCGGCGTCCGTGAGCATGCCATGGGGTCCATCCTGAACGGAATGGCACTCCACGGCGGTCTGATTCCTTACGGCGGAACCTTCCTCATATTCTCGGATTACATGAGGCCGCCTATCCGACTCGCCGCCATGATGGGACTGAACGTCATCTACGTCTTTACCCATGACAGTATCGGCCTGGGCGAAGACGGCCCCACACACCAGCCCATTGAACAGCTGGCCTGCCTGAGGGCCATCCCGAACCTAACAGTTATTCGGCCGGCAGATGCCAATGAAACGGCTGAAGCCTGGCGCGTTGCCCTTGAAAGGAAAAAGGGACCGGTGGCCATGGCACTGACGAGACAGGGGCTTCCGGTGCTCGATCGGTCCCTTGTCGAGCCCGAAAACAGGTTGTCAAGAGGTGCCTACATTCTCAAAGACGCCCTCGAACGCAAACCGGACGTGATCCTGATGGCGACCGGTTCAGAAGTCTCCGTGGCCATGAATGCCTGCAGATCTCTCGAAGAAAGGCGTATCAAGGTCAGGGTGGTGAGCATGCCTTCCTGGGAACTTTTTGAACAGCAGCCTGAAGATTACAGAGAGGCCGTTTTGCCCCGTGATGTGTCAGCCCGGGTGGCCGTCGAGGCCGGTGCCACCCAGGGGTGGGATCGGTATGTCGGGGAGAAAGGCGCTGTTATCGGGATCGATCACTTTGGAGCCTCCGCCCCCTATCAGAAGCTCTACGAAGCATTCGGCATCACCGAGGGGAACGTCGTGGAAAAGACCATGGAAATCCTCGGCCGTTCATAGCGGCTAAGTGCGGTTAGGCACGCCTCACCATTTGGAAGACATAGGCATCTTGGTCA
>CAYUCJ010000050.1:0-13453 GCA_964443285.1 uncultured Desulfobacteraceae bacterium
CGACGCTCCCGGTGGCGTGGAACTGGTCAGAAAGCTCGTTTCGGGCTAACCCCCTTCAAGGGTAGGGAAAAACATGAGGGTATCCCCCGGCGAGAGAATGTCGTCCAACGACCTGTGACGTCCGTTGATGAGAATGATCTTTTCCTGATCCGGGGGGACCTTCAGCTTCCTGAATACATCAGCCACCCGAGACCCTTCCGGCATTTCCAGATCACCGCTTGGTGGTAATCCGGCAAGATACGTCCTCATGGAGGCATAACTTTTCACTGTAATGACCACGTCTTTCCTCGTTATTTTTTCTTTTCAACAGGACTTCATCCTTCCAAATATCTTCAGAAAATGCTACTCTATTTTTGCAAAAAAAGTATCTGCTCAATAAACTGAGACAGTCGAAAAAAAAGAATTTATCGCGATTTTTTTTCGCCCACCCAGCGAAAAAAATAAGACAAATTTCTTTGCGTTCTTCGCGCCTCCGCGATGAAAATAGGGTTAAAAGGGAGAAGGATTATGGGCTATATGGGAAAGATCTTAAGGGTAGACCTGTCCGGCGGGACTACCCGTTTAGAACCGCTGGATATGAAGAAAGCCAGAGATTTTGTCGGCGGAAGGGGACTTGGGATCAGCTACCTCCTGGACGAAGTGGACCCCCAATGCGATCCCCTGAGTGAAGATAACAAACTCATCATGATGACCGGACCCCTGACGGGCACCGCTGCTCCCACCGGAGCACGCTACATGGTCATGACCAAGTCCCCCTTGACCGGCGCCGTGACCTGCTCCAATTCGGGCGGGCAATTCCCCGCCATGCTCAAAAGGACGGGCATAGACGGCATTATCTTTGAAGGGTGCTCCCCTGAACCGGTCTATCTGTACGTGAAGGAGGACGGAGCGGAGCTGCGCAGGGCCACGCATATCTGGGGAAAAGACACCCACGAGACCACGGAGCTCCTCCTTGAGGAGACCGATCACGGGGCAAAAGTGGCGTGCATCGGTCCTGCCGGTGAAAACGGTGTGCTTTTCGCCTCCATCATGAACGACAGGGACCGGGCGGCCGGCCGTTCGGGCGTGGGGGCGGTCATGGGCGCAAAGCAACTCAAGGCCGTGGTCGTCAAAGGAGAAAAAAAGGTGATGCTCCATGACGAAACGGGTTTCAGCGCCGTAACCAAAGGGTATCTCCAGCGGTTCAAGAATGGTCTGAAGGGCCAACCGCCCCCGCTCCGAACGTATGGTACGGCCGTCACCATCGTGGGAACCCAGAATTCCGGGGTTCTTCCCACGCGCAACTTTCAGCAGGGTACCTTTGAAGATTGGGAGAAGATCGGTGGCGAAGCCCTCGCGGCCAGGTACCTGGTCAAACCCAAAGCCTGTTTCAGTTGCCCCATAGCTTGCGGGCGTGTAACAAGGATTTCCGAAGGGCCTTACAAGGGTGAGGGGGAGGGCCCTGAATACGAGACGGTCTATGCCCTTGGCAGTGACTGTGGTATCGGCGACCTGGCCGCCCTCACCAAGGCCAACTATATATGCAACGAGATGGGTATGGACACCATTTCCATGGGGGCCACCGTGGCCTGCGCCATGGAGATGTATGAAAAGGGAATCATCGATGAGGCTGCCATTGGTCGGCCCCTCCCTTTCGGAGATGCAGGGGGCTTGGTGGACATGTGCGAGATGACCGCCAGGCTGGAGGGTTTCGGCAGGGACCTTGCCATGGGAAGCCTGCGCCTGGCAAAAAAATACCAACACGCTGAACTGGCCATCGTGTCCAAGGGTCAGGAATTTGCCGGATATGACCCGCGCGGTGAAAAGGGGATGGGCCTGGCCTATGCCACTTCCAATATCGGTGCCAGTCACATGCGCGGGGACCCTGCTTACATTGAACTTCTGGGCGTACCCATGCTCATCGACCCGCTGGCTTTTGAAAACAAGGCGAAGCTGGTGAAGGACTGGCAGGATGTTTTCGCTGTGACAGACTCGGCCGGACTCTGCGTCTTCTTCACCGTCAGAAATTATGTGACCCCGACGGAAGATATCCGCCCCGAGGGGCTGGTTCGGCTCCTCAACGCCGCAACGGGTGCCAATTATGACATGGATGCACTCGTCCTTGCCGGGGAACGGATCGTCAATGCGGAGCGCCTCTTCCTCAACCGGGCGGGGTTCAGCGCTGAGGACGATACGCTGCCTGAGAGAATTCTCAAGGAGCCTTTGCCTGACGGCCCTGCAGAAGGACATGTCTGTGAGCTGGACGAGATGCTGCCCGAATACTACCAGCTGCGAGGTTGGGAACCGGACGGGAGCCCCTCGGTTTCCAAACTTGAGGAACTGGGTCTGTCTCAAAGGGTTCGCCCGCAATGATGAAGGCTGAATTTCTTGCGATGGTTTATGGATTGAGTTCCGCTGTTTCCTGGGGCGCGGGGGATTTCACCGGCGGCCTTGTCACGAAACGCAACCACGTGTTTTCCGTTATCCTGATCTCCCAGCTCATCGGCGCCGGATTTCTCCTTTCCCTGGCCCTGGGATTGGGTGAACCGGCGCCTGTTTTTTCAAGGTTTTTTCTGGGGGGACTTGCCGGGTTATGTGGGGTCCTGGGATTGGTGGCCCTCTACACTGGACTTTCCAAGGGGCGAATGGGCATCGTGGCGCCCCTGTCGGCAGTGGTGACGGCCATCCTGCCGGTCATTGTCGCCCTTTTGACGGAAGGGTTTCCCACGACGCCGCAATTGGTGGGTTTCGCACTGGCCCTGATTGCCATCTGGTTCCTCTCCTATTCCTTTTCCGGCGAAGCCATTCGGCCGAATGAGTTGTATCTGGCGTTCCTGGCGGGCTTGGGCTTCGGACTCTTTTTCGTTTTCATCGATCGTGCCAGCTCTGAATCCGTATTCTGGCCCCTGGTTGGCGCCAGGGTCGGGTCGGTTGGACTGATGAGCCTTCTCACCCTGTTGGGCCGTAAGACGTGGATTCCATCGAGGAGCGCGTTGCCTTTCATGGCCCTGGCAGGGATTCTGGATGCCTCGGGAAATGCCTTTTTCGCCATGGCAACGCAGGTGGGACGGCTGGATATCTCGGCGGTACTCGCCTCTTTCTATCCCGCGGCAACCGTGTTGCTGGCATGGTTCATTCTGAAAGAACGGTTACAATGGCCCCAGTGGATGGGGGTCACCATCGCGCTTTTTTCCCTGGGTCTGATCGCCCTTTGAGAGGTGTCGACATGGATATCAAAAGTCCATGTTCATAGGCTGCCGCGATGCGGCATAAATCAGCTTTTTGCGGTTCCATCATCTCTTAATCTTAACAAGTTGAGCGTCAAAAATGATGATACATTTTAAGGTTAAAAAAAGTCTATGTTTATGCGCCATGATCGTTTTGTTTGCCCCGGTTGCAATGTCCCGGGCCACGGCACCTAACATCCTGGGAGACAAACAAAGCGACACAAAGACAAAGCTTCAGAAGCCGTCACCTGAGATCGATCCCTCCCAAATTGAACTGAAAATTAGCGAAATCAAGAAGAAGCTGGCGGAAGGCGAAGCAGGGGAAAATGAACAAACCGCGCAGAAACTGGGTATAAGCCTTCACCAGTTACAGGAATCCAGGTCAAAACTTCGGGAATTGGAAAGCGTCTACCAGCGGTTGTTGACGGCATTGAAAAAGAATAAAAACCTGAAAAAAGAGGAAAGCCTTTTAAAGGAAGAGGCTCAACCTTCCCGGCGGGCAAAACTTTCGAAGAACCCGCCTTATTCCTTGAGTTTCTACGATGCCATTCTCGACAAGTTGATTGCCGAAGACCATAAGAGGGAAACGGCCATTTTGGGGATCAGCCTGGCCGGAAAGGCTTTGGATGACGCAGCGTCGAAGCTGGAAGAAAGTCGGCAAGGTTTACGAAAATACAAAGAAGAACTGGACGCCGTAGAACCCGGAAAAGATGCTTCGGAGCAGAAGTGGGCGTTGGCTCGCGCTCAAATGGAATTGGAAATAGCCCAGGCGATTTTCGATTTGCAAAGGACAACCAAGCAAAATCTTTCCATCGAAGCGGGCGTGGCAAAGAAAAATTCGGATGTGACGCAACAGTACCTCCTTTGGGTCAGCAGGAATCTGCATTTTGACAATAGCGATCTGGAAAAACAAATTGAGACCATTAATCGGGACAGGGATAAACTTCAAAAGCGACTGAAGGATCAACTCCCCAGACAGATGAAGGTGGAAACCGCCTGGCTTCAGGCCCAGGAACATCTCGCAACTGCAGGAAAAAAGACGGATATTGCATTGGCCAAGGCCGGATTTGAGGCTGCCGACGCCGAACGGGAGGCCTCCCAACGATTTCTGGAACAGGCGGAGGATATGCTGAACCTGTTAAATCAACAGGAGCAGGTGTGGAAAAACCGTTACGCGCTCGTCAAAGGATGGGTGGATCAAGAAAATCTAGACGCCAGGAAAAAAGAGATTGAAGCCGGCGAAGCAAGAATTGAACGAATCGTGAGACTCCAGGAAAGTTATCAGAACAACCTTCAGCTCCAAATTACATCCCTGGAGAAACAAATCTCGGATCAGGGGTCTTCCAGGGAATTACTGGGCAAGCTGGAGAACCGGCTGAGTGCGCTGAGGAAACTGGCAAAGGGTGGTCTCGAATACCTGTCCATGCTGCAGGCGACCGCACAATTGAACCGGCGGTTTCTGGATGAAATCGCCAAAAGAAGCGACCACGTTGATTTATTGAAGAAACTCACCACAGTGCTTAGCAAGGTAAAGAACGTATGGAACCTGGAACTGTGGGTAATCGACGAACATGCCGTAACGGTCAAGAAACTGGCCATAGCCCTGATCACCCTGATTATCGGGTTTATATTTATCAAAAGAATCATCCTTTTTTGGGTTAGAGGTTTTTTGGCGCGCGTCCACATGAAAGAGACCACCAGTGCGGCCATTGAGAAGGTTATCAATTATGTTGTCGTATTCTTGATCGTTCTCTTTGCACTGCGCGTGGTCAATATGCCTCTGACGTTGTTCACGTTCCTCGGTGGTGCCGTGGCCATCGGCGTCGGTTTCGGCGCACAGAACCTGATCAATAATTTTATCAGCGGTTTCATCATCATGGCGGAACAACCGATAAAGATCGGCGATCTGATTGAAATCGAAGGAACCTTCGCCGGGGTGGAGGACATCGGTGCGCGCTGCACGCGAATTCGCACGGGCGCCAACGTCCAGATTTTGGTGCCCAACAGCAGTTTTTTGGAGAAAAATATCATTAACTGGACACTTTCAGACAAAGATGTCAGAGCCCATTTGACAGTAGGGGTTATCTACGGTTCTCCGGTTCGTGAAGTGGAGCGGATCATGCTTGCGGTCGCCGATGAACACAAAAGGGTAAAAAAGTCCCCCGAGCCCTTTGTACTCTTCAACGATTTTGGGGACAATTCCCTGATCTTTGATCTTTATTTCTGGATCAGCATGGACCGACTCATGGATCGGCGCATCATCGAGAGCGATATTCGCTTTCGAATCGATGAGCTGTTCCGCGAGGCAGGGATCGTTATTGCCTTTCCCCAGAGGGATGTTCACCTGGATGCTCATAAGCCCCTGGAGTTTCGTCTTGTGAACGGCCCAGACAAACCAAACGGAAATAACAATAAGCAGTGAATCCAAAGTGTTAAATAGTGTTCAATATTCATTCTTGCCCCCTTCTTTTTTTCTTTTGAACCGAAGGGCGTGTGTAAGGAGATCTTGGGAAAGGAAAAAACCGCTTGACAGAAGTTCTGCTGTGACCTAAAGTCAACCTCGAACCGGGGTATGAAGCCCCGGTAGACCAAGGCATTATTCGTTGGATAGCTGGCCACGAAGGCAATTGCGGCGCATGGAAGGTGCACGCCGATCTTCGTGGCTTTTTGTATTTTTGGGCCATTCAAGGAAGCCGTTAAAATTGAAGGAAGTGTAGATCCCATGCATATCTCCGAAGGAGTGCTTTCAGCGCCGGTACTCATCAGCGGGGCGGCGATCGCCGTGGCGGGCGTAGCCATGGGCACAAAGAAACTGGATTTTGACCGGATCCCCCTTACGGCCGTGCTTTCCGCCGCGTTTTTTGTGGCCTCCCTCGTCCATGTGCCCATCGGTCCTTCGAACGTTCATCTGATTCTGAATGGTTTGATGGGATTGCTCCTCGGATGGGCCGCTTTCCCTGCCATCATGATAGCCCTCTTCCTCCAGGCGGTACTCTTCCAATTCGGCGGATTGACCACCCTGGGAACCAACACCGTTATTATGGGACTGCCCGCGGTGATCTCCTACCTCGTTTTCAGGCCCGGGGTCATGAGCCCGAGGGCGCGCGTTTCCCGGTTGTCAGCCTTTTTCTGCGGAGCCACATCCGTGTTCCTGTCAGGCATCCTGGTTGCGGTCGCCCTGATGAGCACGGGCGAATCGCTTTATGCGGCGGCCAAACTGATCGTGGTTGCCCATATTCCTGTCATGGCCATTGAAGCCATCGTGACCATGCTCTGTATCGGATTTCTCAAGAAGGTCAAGCCTGAAATGCTGGAGGTTACACATGAGAATAACCGGGCGTGAGGAAAGATATTTCACAGGGTCAAGGCTGATGCCCATGGTGAGCCTGATCGTCTTTTTTCTTCTTTGCTCTTCGGTTCCTGCCTTTGCCCACAAGGTCTATATATATGCCTGGGTGGAAGGGAACACCATCTATACGGAAAGCTATTTCAGCGGCGGGGGAAGGGTGAAAAACGGGGTGATCCAGGTTTTTGACGCCAGGGGGAAAGACCTCCTGGAAGGCAGAACCAATGCCAAAGGGGAGTTTTCATTTCAGATTCCTGAAAAGGCGACTCTCAGGATTGTGGTGAATGCGAGCATGGGACATCGGGGGGAGTATGTTCTGAAAGCAGAGGAGATCGGGGAAAATCCTCCGGCTGAATCCAAAAGGAAAGACGCGGCGAAGGTCTCGAACAGGGAATCGCATTCGGTAATAAGGGTTGAGGAAGATCAGATCAGGAGGATCGTTGAAGCGTCCCTTGATTCCAGACTGCGGCCCATTGCGCGATCCATTGCAAGGCTGCAGGAAGACAGGGGGCCGGGGTTTACGGAAATCGTGGGCGGCATCGGATACATATTCGGCATTATGGGCCTGGCTCTTTATTTCAGGGGCCGAAGAGGGAGATAAGAGAATGAGAAAATGGATATTTCTGCTGTTGGCGGGTACGCTTTTCAGCTCTCTTTCGGGCGTCGCCCTTGCGCACTTCGGGATGGTAATCCCGTCGGACACAATGTTGATGCAAGGGGATAACAGGATTGTGAGGGTGGTAGCCTCTTTTTCCCATCCCTTCGAAGGGAACGGGATGGAGCTTGTGAAACCCGTTCAATTCGGCGTGATGACCAGGGGGAAAAAACAAGATCTTCTTTCGGAATTGAAGGGGACAAAGGTATTCGGCCACACGGCCTGGGAAGTGAATTACAGGATGAAGAGGCCGGGGGTGTACAGCTTTTTCATGGTGCCGAAGCCCTACTGGGAGCCTGCTGAGGACAAGTACATCGTCCACTACACAAAGACCATTGTCTCCGCTTTCGGGAACGAGGATGGATGGGATGAGCCGGTGGGGCTGAAGACGGAGATCGTGCCGCTCGCAAGGCCGTTCGGCCTCTATGCCGGAAACGTTTTTCAAGGAACGGTCATGCTGGATGGGAAACCCGTGCCCTACTCGGAAGTGGAAGTGGAGTATTACAACAAGGACGGAAGGGCAACCGCTCCCACTGACTACATGGTGACTCAGGTGGTCAAGGCTGATGCGAACGGGGTCTTTACCTATGGAATTCCCCACGCGGGATGGTGGGGGTTTGCCGCACTCAACACCGCTTCTTCAAAAATGAAGCACGAGGGAGAATACAAAGACGTGGAACTGGGTGCGGTGATCTGGGTTCGGTTTCAGACCTGGGAGGAAAGGTAGGGGCCGGGAATTTTGTTGCAGCAGGAAGGCGTTCTCCCTAAAATAGGCGTGAAAACTTTGATTTGTGAGTGGGGCTTTGGGCGTATCGGGACCTTTGAGAGAATCGTGATGCCTGGCACGAACCGGTTCTGGAAAGGGAGATTTCGGAAAGTTGTGATGAATCGATCAGGAGAATATTCGACGCTTTTCGTCGTGGTGGTTGCTCTCTTTATTACGTGCCTTGTGGCCGCCAACGTCATGGCCGTCAAGATTGTAACTGTTTTCGGGGCCATTCTTCCCGCGGCCATTATCATTTTTCCCGTCAGCTATATTGCCGGGGATGTCTTGACCGAAGTCTATGGCTACGGGGTGGCCAGGAAGGTCATCTGGCTGGGCTTTTCCTGCAATCTCATTGTCGTTGCCGCATTCTGGATCGGAGGGATCATGCCTCCAGCGCCATTTTGGAAGGCACAGGCGGCCTACGACAGGATACTCGGGTACACCCCGAGGATCCTGGGCGCTTCTTTTCTGGCCTATCTTGTGGGTGAATTTGCCAATTCCTATGTCCTGGCAAAAATGAAGATCGCCACGAGGGGGAGGTGGCTATGGGCCAGGACCATCGGATCCACACTGGTGGGTGAAGGGCTGGACTCCGCGCTGTTCATCACCCTCACATTCGTGGGCACCATTCCTGCGGGGGCCCTGGCCTCCGCGGTACTCACCCAGTGGCTCGTAAAGTGTGCATATGAAGCGGCGGCGACACCTGTCACCTACAAGGTTGTGGGATACCTGAAAAGGCAGGAACAGCGGGATGTCTATGACTATGAAACACGATTCAATCCATTGTTGATTAAATCGTGACAAATCCCTCGTCACAGGCAGAGGGTTTCCGTTTGGGTGGGGAAAATTCTGGAAAAAGTGGTTGAATTTTGTCTTTGATTGCGATATTCCGAGGTTCCACCAATCGGAACACTGAACGACAGGCGGTATCTTAAAGTAAATGCCAGCCAGGGAGGAGATAGCACATGTCAGATGAAAAAAGGGTAGGGGACATCATGATCCCCATCGAAGAATACCACAAGGTTGACCAGGGGGCGGAGCTTCGTAAGGCCCTCGGCCTTTTAAAAAAAGACCACGAAGACATGAAGGTCGGAAAGGCCGGCCCTTTCCACAAGACCCTCTTCGTCACCGATGCGGACGACAAGGTTGTGGGAAAACTCTCCATGTATGATGTGGTCAAGGGATTGGTTCCCGAGATGGCCAAAAAGCCGGAGATGTCCAGGGCGTTATATTCAGTGCTCTCATCGAGGGCCCTGGAAGTTGCCGACGAGGTGCGCGATTTTCAGGACCGGTTCGAATGGCTTCATCACGGTCTCCATGAACTCATCAGGCAGGAGAGCGGAAAAAAGGTCGGCAATATCATGTCTCCCGTACATCCCGTATTGAAGGAAAAGGATACAATCAACCAGGCGATCTACGCCATCTTCAAGGAGAACGTCCGACAGCCCCTGGTGGCACGGGATGGAAAGATCATCGGTGTGGTGGATTCCATACACATTTTTGATGAACTTATCGAAATTGCAGGGCCGGAGAGCGGCGTGATCTGGTAGTCAGACCTGGTGGCTCGCGACCCCGTCCCACACGCGAACGAGGTAGTCCTTTCGGTCTTCGAAGATCTGGGCCTGGTCTTCCACAATCTTTTCAGCCTGGCTCGAGGTCATTTTTCGGGTACGGTTGATAAAGGAGGCCACGCGTCCCAGGTAGAGAGGCGTAACCAGATTGATCAGCTGCGTTCGGTTGTGCTGCCACCGGTGGAACGTGCCTGCGATTTCGTAGAGCGCCAGGACCCACGTATTGACCGGCATGGCGAATTTGGTCTTTGCCATTGAGGCACATTTCTTGAGGTCTTCAAAACAACTCTGGGAAAAGATGTCGCGGTAAAGCCCCTTGAATTGTCGAAATCCGGTCTTGTATTCCGTCACGAGCCGGCCAAGGTCCACCTGAATAGGATCGGGCTCGAGGAGTTCTGAAAGCCCGAACATGGGAACGGCACTGCTCCCCCTTACGGCCTTCCACGCAGCTTCATTTTTCTCCATGAGGACAAAGAGGGTGTGAACGACCTGCCGAAACATGGGCCCCAGGGCCTCGGCAGGATCTTTTGCGTCGTGGATTTTTACGCCCAGGTTTGCCTGGCAGATCCTGAACCTGTTCGTGATGGCATTGGTGGTCATCCAGACGTCAATTCCGTAGCGCGCCACATCCGTATCCCACACGTCCTGCTCCATGTAATAAGCCGCCAGCTCACCAGCGAAAGCAAAGTCCCCGCCTATGGGTTGGCGGATGCGCAGGCCATAGAGGGCCCGGGTCAAATTGTACACGATATTGTTGGTGATGGTCCCGTCATATTTGTAACGGGAGTAGACCGGGGAGACGTACTGGTAGGCCTTTTCCAGGACCGGCTCCAGGAGATACTTGATCCAGTCGCCGGTGATGGATCGCAGGTCCGAGTCGACCACCACGCATGCCTTTACTCTTAGACGTTTGGCCGCCTCGAATACGGACCTGAAAGCGGATCCCTTCCCTGCAGGTCCACGATAAATGGTGACCAGTTTTTCCTGCCAGGGCCTGATCTCGAATTCTTTGGCCACATCCCTCGTGTCATCCGTGGATCCCCCGTCCGCGATCATGATAACCGAGCGCAGGGCCTTGTAATGATTGAAGAGGCCGTGGCTGACCATCTGGATAACGTGGGCAATGGTTTCCTGGTTGTTGTAACAGGGAATCCCAACGAGAATGTCTGATTGCTCTATTTCTTCAACCCTCTTGGAACTGTAAGCCCTCAGTGCCGTATCGTAATGCATGGGGTTCACCGTCCTTCCTTTCTGATCTCAAGAAAAAAAGAATTCAACACTCTCCGGGCATCATGCCGTGCCGAACTGCCTGTCGCCTGCATCGCCCAGTCCGGGCACAATGTAGGCATGGTCATTGAGCCCATCATCCACGACGCCAATGTGAATGGGGATATCCGGATGGGCCTCTTGCATGGCCTTTATCCCTTCAGGGGCGGCGATAATGCCAATGTACTTGATCTGTCGCGCTCCCCACTTTTTGAGTATGTCGATGGTCGCAATGGCCGATCCCCCGGTTGCCAGCATCGGGTCCAGGACCAGGCAAAGCTGAACGGTGGGAGAAATAGGCAGTTTGTTGTAGTACTCAACCGGCTTCAGGGTACGTTCATCCCTGAAGAGGCCGATGTGCCAGACCTCGCTGCTGGGCATCAGTTCCCACACCCCTTCCACCATCCCCAGTCCGGCACGCAGGATGGGAACGAGGCCGATCTGTTCTTGTAGCATGTGCCCTTTGGTCCGGGTCAAGGGCGTTTCAATCTCCACCGGCATCAGCGCAAGATCCTGGGTTGCCTCGTAGGCCAGCAGAATGGAAATCTCACGGACGAGTTCGCGAAATTTCTTTGGTGCCGTGTTCACATCGCGGAGCTTTGAGAGTTTGTGTTTGACGATGGGGTGTTTCGATTCAAAAATCAGATCATTCATCGGCATTCCTCCTAGGGTTTGATATAAACGTAAGCGCAGCCCGCCAAACGGAATTCGAAACCAAGGGCCTTGGTTTTCATCCTGGAAAAGGGTTTGCCCCGCACCCTTTTGACACCCGGAGGCTACAAATTGGCTGAGTTGCACTCATTTGTCAAGAGCCAATGAATTCCAATAGATCTGCAAGAAAAACGGAAAGCCTGTTCTGCCGGCCCTCTTCAACTAGGAAACTGTTTTATGCCGCAAGCGGCAACCTATGACAACGAAGGCGAGAGAGGTATTGAGCCACGACTTCTTTGGAGGTCCGCCGAAGACAAACAAGGAGGGTAATGGGGCACGGGATGGTCCGAAAAATCTTGATCAGAGCCGGGGATTATGTTCTAATGTCTTCAAAGTATGACCAGTTGACCGATCTCCCCGCGACGCTGCTAATCCATTTCCATGGAATGTGAAGCTATCTCTGTACGCTACTCTCCTGCTCCAGCCCGCCATAACAAACTCTGTTTTCATGCGCATAAATTCCCGAAGAGATGAATGTATGGAAAGGAGGTGAGATTATGAAGGCCGGAATTATTTTTACAGGAACAGGCCCCATCCTCATCCTGACCAGCTATGAATCTTTTGAGGATCCTAAGCTGGTGGCCAAACTGGAAGTAAAGGGCATCAGGAAATTCATCGCCACCGAGCTTCCCGTTGAAAAGGTCCAGGAGAAGTATGGAAACCAGTACAATGTGGTCATGGGCGACCTCTACCAGACGGACGACCTGCGGGTCCTGGATTACAACGGTTACAACGTCTTTCACAGCTTCAGCTTCAAGGAGATGGGAAAACCCATTTACTACGAAGGGTAATCCCAAATCCACCAGGCGATCTGTTCGGGTTTCATGCGAACAAAGATGATGACTTCGTAAAAAGCTGATTTATGCCGCAAGCGGCAGCCTATGAGCAACGAAGTGGAGGAGAACCTGACACTCTTTTTGAGACCCTTTCTAAACACTCAGGAGGAGATGGACGGCTATTTGGGGTTTAAAGGTACGCCATAAGGATGCGTAGGGTTTTGGAGGCGTAAACCCCAAATAGCCGTCCATGTCGGAGTATGGTGCCAAGTGCACTATGAGAAAGTGTCCGAAAAAGACCCTCAGGCTCTCCTCATGAACTCCGATGGATAACACGACTTCATTGGAAGTCATCAGCCTGCCCATGGACGGGCAGGCAAATCAGTGGGGTGCATCGCAAACCGTTGATTTGTAAGGAAACCGAAAATCACACTTTTCGGATTCCGTCAGTAAAAAGTCTATGGACGGACTTTTTACGGTTCCATCAAAGATGGTAGCGCCGGGGCATGGCGCCACCATCTTTTTTTGTAATTCCTTCAAGGACCTGTAAGCGTTCGAAGCAAGAACACAGATGGCCCTTCGGTCTATGGAACAGGGGATGATGGTTTCTTTGTTTCTACAACGACTTTTAAGTTGCGCAGTTATGTCATATATGACATATTTCCCACTGTTTTGAAATGCGGTTTTCCCCTGGACATGGGAATGGGGAGAGGCCTGGTCTGCGGGATTCGTTTGAGGTGATGCACAGGTATGGAGTCTTTTTTCAAGCTGAAAACACCGGATGAGGTGCTGAAACTCATGGAGGGTTTCGGGCCCTGTGGTGAAGAAGAGGTCCCATTGGATGAGGCCTTCAACAGGGTGTTGAGCCATCCTGTTATATCCCCGGAGGATCTCCCCGGGTTTTCCCGGTCGACCATGGATGGTTATGCGGTGCGGGCAAGGGATACCTTCGGTGCCAGCGAAAGCCTTCCCGCCCTTTTTGAAATAACAGGTGAGGTCTCCATGGGAGGGGCCCCTTCCGAGACGATAGGCCAGGGTCAGGCGGTCAGAATATCCACCGGCGGTATGTTGCCGGAGGGCGCAGACGGGGTGGTTATGGTAGAATTCTGCCATGCCCTGGATCGGGAAACGCTGGAGGTAAGCCGGGCCATTTCGC
>CAYUCJ010000051.1:0-13448 GCA_964443285.1 uncultured Desulfobacteraceae bacterium
CGTGGAATCAACGAGAAGCTCAATGTGCTTTTCAAGCTGATCCTTCCCGTAGCGATCCAGGAGAGAATGGATGAGCCTTTCCCCCAGCGCACAACCGCCGATCTGGGCCTTGATATCCTCTTCCACGATGGGGTACCTGATATTGGCAAAGATGAGGTTCCATACATCCCGCCGCAATTTCCCCTTCTCGAAGACCTTAACCGCAGGAATTCGAAAGGCCTCCTGCCACACCTCGCGCGCTTCAGGGTTATATCCGCCGGCCACGGCCCCGCCAATGTCCGCCTGATGGCCTTTGACCGCGGTCCAGGCAAAGAGCCTTCCCTCGTGAAAGACCGGTTTGAAGGTGGCCACATCAGCATTCTGGTTCCCGCCGCTGAACACGTCGTTATGCAATACGACATCGCCGGGATGAATGTCATCACCGAAATAGGCGATAATCTCTTCACACACCGGCTGAAGTGCAAAGGCGAGTACCGGTATATACTCGCTCTGCTCCAACATTCTCCCCCGCGCATCGTAGATTCCCGTAACAAAGTCCCTGGCTTCATTCAGTATGGGGGATCGGCTGGTTCTCAGGAGCGTATAGCCCATCTCCTCGGTGATGGCCTTCAGGCGACACTCGAGAATGGATGCCATCACCTGGTCCGTTTCGGAATGAACGTGGATCGTCATTCAGGGCTCCCTGATTTCTATGAGAGCGGCCTTTCCCGACACTCTGGGGAGTGTGAAGGGAGGAACCAGTTCAATGGAAGGATTCACCCGCAGCGCCTCACTCATCTTCTTGGAGAGTTTCATCTCCAGGTCACGCCTTTCAGCCTTGCTCATGTCCCTGGAACCGTATTCGACCCGAATCTTCAGGGGAGGCCTGACCAACGGCCCCGGTCTGTCGAGGACGATCCGAAGCGCACCGGTGGTATCGGGCGTGAATTCCCCTACAATGCCCTTGATGGCCGCCGGATAGACGTTCACACCCTTGACGATGAGCATGTCGTCCGCCCGACCCAGGATCTTGAAACGCATCCCCGGCCAACCGCAAGAACACGGTTCTGTGAAGATTTGAATGAGATCCCCCAGGGCATAGCGCATAAAGGGACCACCCTCCCACCCTATAAAGGTGAAAACCATCTCGCCCACCGCCCCATCGGTCTTCTCCACGGGTTCTTGGGTCCCGGGATCCACCAGTTCCAGGATACAGTGGTCCTGGGAGATAAAATGCATCCCAGCGTAAGGCTCCGTGCCGCAGGAGATGCCGTGAAACGCGTGCCCGCCTCCGGTGTGATCAAAAACCCTGGCACCAAGGCCATTCGTGAGCCTGTTCCTCAGGGAAGGAATCCCGGCCCCGGGTTCTCCAGCACAGAAGAACCACCTGATGCCCAGATCCTTCGCCTCCCTGCCGATCAATTCCGGTGCCTTTTCTATAAGATACTCACCGAAGGACGGGGTGGCGATCAGTACGTCCGGCCGGGTCAAAAGCAGGAAATCCAGGACCCTCCTGGTCCCCCCGGCAATGCCCACCGGCACGACGCAGAGGCCCATGGCCTGGAGACCGTCGGACAGAGGAAGGCCCCCTGTAAACATACTGAGGGACAGGGCCTGAAGGACGATGTTTCCCGGCCTCAACCCCGCCCGCCAATACTTTCTGCAATGCATCTCATTGAGGACCCGGATATCCCTTTTTGTCAGGGTATAGAGGGTGGGTGTTCCGGTGGTGCCGCTCGTGGAGTTGATCCTGACGATCTTCTCAACGGCGGCACACGTGATCAGGCCATAAGGATGTCCGAATCGCCGCAGCGATTCCTCCTGGGTCCAGCGATGTTCGTCCTTTGTAAACAACGGAAGCTTCTGAAAATCCTCAAATGTACGTATGTCCCGCGGGGTCAGACCCGCCTTGTGGAATTTTTCTTCGCGATAGTAGGGGGACTTCGCGTAATTATAGGCCAGCTGCTTCTTCAGGCGCTTCCATTGAAGGGCCCGAATCGCATCAGGCGAAAGCGTTTCGATCTCTTCGTTCCAGAATTTGCTGTCCTTCTTCATGGATTGATCGCCCTCTGATAATTTAAGCCTTCGGGTTTTCCGGCTCACATATCTCCAGCATGAGTTCGGATTCATCGGTCGGCAGAAAGAAGGCAACCCGACCATGGGCACCCTTCCTCGGAAAACCCTTGACGAGTGCCAAGCCCCTTTCCGTGAGCGCCTTGACGGCCTTTTCCATGTCTTCCACCTGGAAAGCCAGGTGCTGAACGCCCCCTCCCGGCACGGTCACGATGGGGTCCACTCCGTCAAGAGGTTTTTGGAACTCGATCAATTCAATCCGGCTGCCGCCCAGGTGAAAAAAAGATACCCGGATCCCGGAGTCGTCCATGACCGAGCTTTCACCGAATTCAATGTCCAGGAGACGGGAGAGCTCCTCGGTGGCTTTTCGGAGATCATTGACCACAATGCCTATATGATCCAGCTTTCTGAAGGTCGTCATCGATCCCCCGTTCTGAAACCCCGAACCCTTCAGGCATCCTGATGGCAAAGGATAGGGCTAGAGGAAAACTTTTGTTGACTGAACACATGCGTTATGCTAAGTTGGCGTGGAATTGTATACAGTATACAGCTTCGATTGTCAACACTATTTGCTTTCTTGCATTTCAGTTTTCAATCGTGCTATGGGTTCATTAGACATTGCTCTATCTAATCAACGGCCCTTGTAGAGAGGCAATTGATGCTGCTCCAGGTCATATTCAGCGGTCTTGCAACCGGAAGTATCTATGCCCTCGTTGCCCTCGGGCTTGCCCTCATTTACAACACCACGGAACACGTGAATTTCGCCCAGGGCGAAATGTCCATGGTTTCGGCCTTTATCGGCTTCACTTTTTTCAGGACTTTCGGCCTTTCTATTCCTGTGGCGTTTCTGTTGACCCTGCCCATTTCCGCCCTCCTCGGAATCGCCGTGGAAAGAATTATCATCCGTCCGGCCATGCGTGCACCCCACTTCAATGTCTTCATCATTACGCTGGGCCTGTCCATCGTCATGAAAATCCTGGCAGGCATGATTTGGGGCCACGATGACCGCCCCTATCCCAGCCTATTCCCGGATAAGGCTATCCGGATAGGTCAGGCCAATATCGACATGACGAGTATCGGCATTATTTTTACCACCCTGGCCGTCATGCTGATCCTCTTTGTCTTCTTCAAATACACACGATACGGCATCGCCATGCGGGCGGTCAGCCAGAGCCAGAACGCGGCCCTTCTCATGGGAATCAACGTCAAGCAGTCTTTTGCTGCAACCTGGGCCATCAGTTTTGTCGTTGCCGCGGTTGCCGGAATTCTCATGGCGCCCATTGTATTTCTCAGTTCCCAGATGGGTATCGTGGTGATCAATGGCTTTGCGGCGGCCATCCTGGGGGGATGGGGAAGTATCCCGGGGGCCATCATCGGGGGGATGCTTCTGGGTGTGATCGACAATGTCGCGCCCCTCTATCTCCCCTCTCAAATCAAGAATATAGTGCCCTTTATCATCATCTTCATCGTACTCGTCATTCGCCCGAAAGGCCTCATGGGTGTTGAACGATTTGAAAAGGTTTAAAAGGTTCCTGCAGATGAGAAAACCGGCGGTTGGAAGCTATCTCATGTGGGGGGCAGTCACTGCACTGCTTCTGGTGGTGCCATCCGTCGCCGGAAGCTACGGGACCTTCCTCATCAGCCTGCTTGCCATCTATGCCCTTGTGTCCATTGGCCTTAACCTGTTGATGGGATATACCGGGCAGATATCCGCAGGGCACGCAGGATTTCTTGCGCTTGGAGCCTACTTCACCTCCATTGTCTCCATACGGGTCGAGTGGATGCCTTGCTTCCTGGTTGTTCTGATGGCCGGTCTCTTCACGGGCGCCATAGGTTTTCTGTTGGGTATACCCATTCTCAGGCTGCGGGGCTTTTACATCGCCATGGCCACCCTGGCTTTCGGAGTCGTCGTCAGTGAAATTATCCTCCACTGGGCTTCCCTCACAGGCGGGGATGACGGGCTGGGCGTTCCTGTGGCCACGATCCTGGGTCTTCACCTGGACAGCGCCCGCAGGCTCTACTATTTTATTATCCTCGTGACCGTCTTCCTGACCATTCTGGCCCGCAATCTGGTCAACGGTTACATTGGAAGAGCCTTTATCGCCCTGCGCGAAAGCGAAATTGCCGCCAAGACCATCGGCGTTGATCTGGCCAAGTACAAGACGGTTGCATTTGCCCTGAGCGCATTTTATACTGGTGTTGCCGGGGGGTTGTTTGCCTATTTAATCACGTATCTCTCCCCCGACGCTTTCACTTTGGAGCTTTCCATCGATTTTATCGCCATGATTGTCATAGGAGGGCTGGGGTCCATACTGGGATCCATTATCGGTGCCGTGGTCCTGACCGGCATGCAACAGGTATTGGCAGGGCTCCAGGATGTACAGATCCTCATCTTCGGCATCTGTCTCATCGTGTTCATGATCTTTATGCCCAGGGGCATAACGGGCATGATCAGTTCAGTCAGGGACAGATTCTCGTAAGACCATATCCTTGCCTGAGCTTGAACCGCAAACGCTGAACTTGTGCAGTTACGGATTTTCTTGAAAGGGGGTGAAAAAAGAGTTCCCAAAAAACCGGTTTACACTCGAAAGGCAATCAATACGAAAGGAGATGCAAAATGTTCAGACGAATCGGCAAGATCGCAGCGATAACCATCCTTCTCCTGTTTACCCTTTCTTTTCAGGTCCCCACCGCAGGTGCGGAAGTCGGCGTCACGGACACTTCGGTCCTGGTGGGATGCTCCAACAGCTTTTCCGGTCCTCTTGTCTATCCTGGAACCCAATTGGTCAACTACGGCCTGGAAGTCTACATCGACTATATCAACGACCACGGTGGGGTCAACGGAAGAAAAATACTCACCAAGTACTATGACGACGGCTACAAGCCCCAGAACGCCGTGGCCAATACCCGAAGGCTCGTGGAACAGGACAAGGTATTCGCCATCCTGTGTTCACAGGGCACTTCTCCGGTCATGGCCACCGTCAAGTATCTAACCCAAAAAAAAGTTCCTCTCCTCTTTCCGTTCCAGGGCGTCCCCATCACCGGGGTGAAGACCATCTTTACATCTTTTGTCCCCTATGACACGCAGTCTGAAATCGTGGTTACCTGGCTCGTCAAGGAAAAGGGGTTCAAGAAAATCGGCATGCTCTACCAGGACGACAAATACGGTTACACCTTCAGGGACCCTGCCAAAAAGGTGCTGGGGGAAATGGGTCTGAAACTCGTGGCGGCGGAGTCGTACAAGAGGGGGGCCGTCGATCTCAGTGCCCAGATCGCCAAACTCAAAAACGCCAATCTGGACGCGTGCCTCCTGGTGGCCACCCCTAAGCCGGGTGCGGCCGCCTTGAGAGAGGCCCACAAGCAGGGATGGACGGGAACAAAGCTCATATCATCGGGGCCCCTTACCGATGAAAAATTCGTCATCCTCTCCGGCGGTGTCGGTGAGGGGGTCTGGGGACTTTCTCTGTGGCCCGATCCGGTCCATTCCAATGCCCCGGCCCTTGTGGAATACAGGAAAATCATGAAGAAGTACGGTGAGGACAAAAACAACAAACCTAACCGCTACAGTATTTTCGGCTATTTCTATGCCAAACTTTTCGTGGAAGGGCTCAAACGAGCGGGCAGAGATCTGACACGTGAGGGTTTTATTGCTGCACTGGAGGGCATGAAGAACTGGAAAAACGGCATCCTGCCCCCGGTCAGTTTTTCCAAGACCAACCACCTGGCACAGGACGCCGGATTCATGGTGGAAGTCAAAGGAAATGTGTTCAAGCCCATTTCAGAGTGGATAAGACTGAAAGATGGCCAACTCATGAAAGAACCGCTCTAAATCAGACCTTTATTTTAAGCCCGGGAAGGCAGCGCAGAATCACCGCGCCCAAGAAAGCTGTCTTGCCGGGTTTTTCTTTTACACATCCCCCCCCAGATAGACGCGCCGGACATGATCGTTCGTGGCGAGGTCTTCCGCGTTGCCGTGGAGGGCGATTTCGCCGGTCTCCATGACATAGCCGTATTGGGCGATGCCCAGAGCCATGTTTGCATTCTGCTCCACCAGGAGGATAGCCACGCCTTCTTTGTTTATCTGTTTAATGATATTGAAGATTTCGTCGACCAGCAACGGGGCCAGCCCGAGGGAGGGTTCGTCCAGGAGCATGAGCTTCGGACTTGACATGAGGCCCCTTGCGATGGCGAGCATCTGCTGTTCCCCGCCGCTGAGGGTCCCGGCCTGCTGACCCGTCCTTTCTTTCAGAACAGGGAATACCGCGTGGACCCTTTCGAGATTGCGTTTGGTCTCACGGGTGTCTTTACGGGTGAAGGCACCCATCCTGAGATTTTCCCGAACCGTCAATCCCATGAAGATATCTCTCCCCTCCGGCACATGGCAGATCCCCATGGCCACGATTTTGTAAGGGGGTATTTTCCTTATGGATGCTCCCCCATAGGTGATCTCTCCGGCCGACGGGTGAACCAGCCCTGAAATGGTCTTGAGCGTGGTGCTCTTCCCCGCCCCGTTGGCCCCCAGGATAGTCACCACGGACTGAACGCCCACATGGAGCGTCACTTTCCTGAGGGCTTGGACCCTGCCGTAGTAGGATTCAATGTCAATGAGATTGAGCATGGGTTTTTCTTGTCCCCAGATAGGCCTCGATCACCTTGGGATCCTTTTGGATATCCGCCGGAACTCCTTCAGCTATCTTTTTTCCGAAATGCACGACGCAGATCCTGTCAGAGAGGCCCATGATGAGCCGCATATCATGCTCCACCAGCAATATGGAAATTCCCCGCTCATCCCTTATGGACTTGATCACCCGCATCAGGCTCTCCGTCTCCTGGGGGTTGAGACCACCTGCAGGTTCATCCAGCAACAGGATTTTGGGATTCACCGCCATGGCCCTCGCCAGCTCCACCCGTTTTTGAATCCCGAAGGGTAAATCCGGCACCTTGTGGTCTCTAAATTCCAGCAGTTCCAGAAACGACAGGATTTCCAATATATATTCCGTGCTGCGGGTCTCTTCCCGTCTTGAACCACCCGTGCGGAAGGAATTGGCCAGGATCCCGGACTTGAAATAGAGGTGTCGCCCCATGACCACATTTTCGAGTACCGTCATTTCATCAAAAAGCTCCACATTCTGAAACGTCCGCGCAATACCCAGCTTTGCGATCTGATGAGGCTTGAGCCGTACCAGGTCCCTCCCCTCGAACAGGATCTCCCCGGTGTCAGGCCTGTAAAGAGCGTTAAGAATGTTGAAGATGGTCGTCTTGCCCGCACCGTTGGGTCCAATGATAGAGAATATTTCCCCTTTTCTCACCTTGAAAGAACACTGGTAGAGTGCCTGTAATCCGCCAAATCTGATGGACAACCCCTTCACCTCGAGAATCGATCCATTTTCCTCTGCCTTCATCCCCACCGCCGGTCCTTTCTGCCTGTACTCAATTCATCCGGACTTTCTCAAGATCTTCTGTACAATCTCCTTTTCCCTGGACTTTAAATACAGGGTGTATGAGCCGCTACTGTCCACCAGGACATTGAACTCGGGAGTCACGAAGGTGGTCGTGTGGACCTGCTCGAGGACAGCCGGACCTTCTATTTTGTTCCCATGTTTCAGTTTCAGCCCATCAAACACATCCGTATCGGAAAACGCCCTCGGTCCCGGCAGATAGACCTTCCGCTTTCCTTTAAAAGCGGCAGATGGATCGCTCCCTGCAAAAGGCTCCTTTTGAAATCTGGGCTTGTCCACCCTCCCGACACAGACCAGTCTGATGTTAATGAGTTCTACGGGTTTGTCTTCCTTCTCGAGAGAATAGCCATAGAGCTTGTTGTGCTGATGATGAAATCTGGAGGCCATGGCTTCAAAATCCCCTTTTTCCAGCTCATCTGCTGTTATTTCCACATTCACCTCATGATACTGTCTTGCATATCGGAGGTCCAAGGAATAAGCACTTTCAATCTTTTCCTCCAACATCCCTTCTGATTTGAGCAAATCGCTTCCTTGGGTCTTCATTTCATTGCATATTTTCCTGAATTTCACAATGTCTGTATCACGAATGAGACTCGTGTACGTCCTGACAAAATCGTGCTTGAGGTCGGACATAAGCATGCCGGCAGCACAGAAAATGGAGGATTCCCTGGGGACGATCATCACCGGGATATCCAGTTCCAGGGCAATCATGCAGGCGTGATTGGGCCCCGCGCCCCCTGCCACCACCAGGGGAAAATCTCTTGGGTCATGCCCCTGTTTGACCGAGACCTCCCGGACAGCCGCAGCCATGTTGACATTGATGAGATTGTACATGCCTGCAGCCGCTTCTTCCGGCTCAATTCCCAGGGGACCGGCTATGTACTTTGCTATGGCCTTTCGCGCTTTCTCCGGGTTCAACGGGATGCGCCCCCCGGCAAAGTAATCCCTGTCCAGGTACCCGAGGAGAAGATCGGCGTCCGTGCAGGTGGGCCATTCACCCCCGAGACCGTAGCAGGCCGGACCGGGATCGGCGCCGGCGCTCCGGGGACCCATCCTCAGGAGGCCCCCATCATCGATCCAGCCGATGCTTCCTCCTCCGGCACCGATCGTGACCACGTTGAGCATGGGGAGGGCCAGTTTCAACCGGTTGATTTCACCGGTCGTCGTCACAGTTGGATTCCGATCTTTAATCAGGGAGGCGTCAAAACTTGTTCCACCCATGTCCACGGTAATGCAGTTTTCATGTCCCTGCATGGCGGCGTAGGCCATGCCGGCGACAGGCCCGCCGGCGGGGCCTGAGAGCAGGGTCACCGCCGCCCTTTCAATGGCCAGTTCCGGCGAGGTGACTCCGCCGTTGGATTGCATGATCAGGAGGACACCCCTGTATCTGGCCTTTTCAAGCTTGGAGCCCAGGGCCCTGAGGTATCTGGAAAGGATGGGCCCCACATAGGAATTCAGAACGGTCGTGCTGACCCGATCGTAAAAACGGATGGAAGGCAACAGCCGACTTGAAACGGTCAGGTAGAGACCCGGAAATGCCTTTCTGATGACCTCGGCAGCCTCCTCTTCATGCCGACCATTTGCAAATGCGTTCATAAAACAGATGGCAACGGCCTCAACGCCTTCCCTGGCCATGTATTTGGAGGCATTCTTCAAGTCACCGGTGTTTAATTCCTTGATAACATCCCCTTTGTAGTCGAGCCTTTCTTCAATGGGAATTCTCAAGTGTCTCTCAACCAGAGGAACAGCGTTGGCAATGCGGTTGTTGTATTGTTCCTCTCTGATACCCCTGCGCATCTCGAGGGTATCTCTGAGCCCCTTTGTCGTTAATAGACAGGTTTTCGCTCCACTGTATGTAAGTGCGGCGTTGGTCGTTACGGTCGTGCCATGGACGATGGCCGAGACATGACCCAGGAACTCCTGGAGATCCATGCCCCGGTCTGATGCCATTTCCTCAAGACCGGACATGGTCGCCATGGAAGGATCATGAGGGCTGGAAAGGACCTTGTAGATTCGGGATGAACCGTCATCAAGTGTCAGCAGAAAATCAGTGAACGTGCCGCCTACATCTATTCCGATCCTGAAGCTCACTGTCCTATTTCCTTTTAAAGCAGGGCTTTCGTCATGCGCTTATTCAAAATGCGTTGATTTCGAACCTGCAGATCTTGTCTCCCCTGGCCCTGCAGGCCGTTTCCAGTGACCGGGTTTCTCCTTCGAAAACAGAGGCCCCCAGACCCTCCAGAACACCCCTTATCAAATGACACACGCCCGTGGGAGACGGCCCGTAAGCTTCGGCAAAGGCGGAGTCCGCCACATCCACCACCAACTGCTTTGTTCCCAGGTCCAGGAGATGAAGCTGAAAGTCGCCCCACCCCAGTTCACACCCCATCTCGCACATAAAATCGACGATATCCTCTTTTCCGCAGGACAGCATCTCCCTGTAGCTCCTGGAGGAGGCCGATCCTCCTGCCCTTCCTCCCGCCAGCATCATTCGCGCACATTCCTCAATCCCCACTTCGGCTTCAACCGCCTTCTGGAACCCCACGACGGTCTCCGGTCGAATGAGCAGGTAACGGTTGCCCTTCAGGGTCAAACGACCCATTTCAAAACTGATTTCCTCCAACAGGGAGTTTTTGGCTCTTCGCTGTTTCATGTGGGGAGATGATGACTGAGTTTACCACCAAATTTGAACAGAAATGATCGCATATGACGACTAACCACTTGAGAATCTCTTCAATGGATAGACCCTGCATAGAAGTGGGCCGAAAGTGATCGATCCCGTGGCCGGATCACAATATTCATCGTCGTCAGGTGTCAGTACGTTCACATTTATTTCAAAGGCCCTGTATAGTACCGGGTCTTCAGCTATTTCTTCCGGATACCACCAGCCATGCTGGGCCTCGATCATTTTTCTGGGTATTCTTGATGTTAGTTTCGCCCTTTGCTTGATTTTACCCCTTAGTGTTTCTATGATTATCCAATCCCCTTCGCCGATCCCGAGTCTCCTTGCCGTATCGGGATTGATTTCGGCCGTCGGGTAAGGGTAAAGCCTGCGAAGTGAACGTATCTGCCTGTGCTCTGAGTGATGCATGGGCCGAAACCGGGATCCGGTCATGAGGATAAATGGGTACTTTTTTACAAGGTCCGGCCTGCTCACAGGTGTTTCAGGCGGTTCTTTGTAGAATGGAAGGGGATCGTAACCCAAATTCTCCAGGATGGTGGAATAGAGTTCGACCTTACCGGTCGGCGTTGCAAATCCTCTCTGTTTTCCGGTTTTGGGATCTATGGTCTCATATCTTTTCTCCACAACAGGCGGTATCCACCATCGCTGTTTTTGGGCAAATTCTTGAGAATCCTTAAGGTTCAATTCCTTAAGCAAAGGTTCGAGGCACCAATCCCATTCCTCGTCTAGACTGTTTCGCCAGAATCCTTCTTGGCCCAGACGAATGCCCAGACCTCGATAAAACTCGAAATCGGATTTTCTTTCAAACAAGGGGGGCACTGCTCTTTGGCCTATGGAGGCCATATTGCCGCTCCCCTGAAAGGTCTGGGTGTAGAGCTGGGGGTGCTCCAGCCAGCATGTGATGGGAAGTACATAATCAGCGAGCATGGCCGTTGGGGTAAGCCATTGTTCCGCCACTACAAAGAGTTCAAGTTTAGCGCTTTTCAGGGCTTTATAGACGCGTTTTGTATTTGGGTATGCCACCATGGGGTTGGAAGCCCCGCAAACAAGTGCTCTTATTTGATAGGGTTTTGCTTCAAGAATGGCCGTCCAGATGCCAGGACCATGGCAACCTGGTAAAAAGCCGGAAGACAGACCTATATTATACCAGTAAGGCTTAGCAACCTCGTGCACAAGTTCATAGCCCGGGTAGCACCAGAGCTTGTATTTATCGGCACCAATCTGCTTTTTTCTCTGCTGTGGAGAGAGTCTATCCATGTACTCGAGAACAGGCCCGTAATTGGCCTTTTCGCAAGGCCCTGAAAGCATGTCACCGCCGATTATGTCGAGGTTTCCCGTAATGGCTCTAAGTACACACTTGGCATGGGTTGAACTCGTTACATTCTGGCCCTGCATATCGGTCTTTACGCCCCATATGATCGATGCAGGTTTGCTTGTGGCGTAAAGCCGTGCAGTCTCAACGATCTGATCTTCAGGGAGCCCCGTTATTCTGGAGACCATATCAGGAGGATATTCCCTTGCACGCTCCACCAGATAGTCGAATCCATAGCACCAGTTATCTACAAATCTCTTATCATAGAGTTTTTCCTCTATAATCACATGAATCCATCCCATGGCAAGGGCGGCATCTGTTCCCGGTCTCAGTTTCAACCATCTGTCGGCCAGCCGGCTGACGGTTTCTGAATACTTGGGGTCGATTACGATAAATTTAGTACCTTCCCGTCTTGCCTTAACAAGTTTATAGAATGAACAAGCCAGAGACTCTGCAGGGTTACCTCCCCATATGACTGCACATTTGCAGGGTTTTATCACCGCCCTGCCTGCACCGGCACCATAAATGACCGCATGTATCTGCCTGCTCACTACCGAGCACCATTGGCCTGCATTAGCATGGTTCGGGCTACCGAAAAGGTTCATAAATCGGGCCTTGAATACCTCTGAAAACCCGCGGCCGGTCCCCCCGATCGATGCAACAGCCTCGGCACCATTCTCCTTTTTGATCTCAGCCAGTTTTAAAGAGACCTCGTCCAGAGCCTGATCCCACGATATCCGCTCCCATTTCCCCTCACCTCGGGTACCCATTCTTTTCAGGGGATAATTGAGACGGTCCTCATGATACAGATGTTCGACAAAGGCTTTTGAGCGCTCACATATCCAGCCCCTGTTTACAGGGTGGTCCGCCTCTCCCTTCAGCCGTACAACTTTGCCATCCTTTACAGTTGTCGAAACGCCCGCCTGTAGCCAGCAACCAAAACAGAGTGCCCTTTTCACATCAATATCCGCGCCTTTATCCATTCTATTTTCTCCTGCCAAGCAAATAAACTCCTGAAATCAATCCTTTTAACTAATTGACATAATTATAAATAGACACATTTATTGCTTGCTTTTTGCTCTACATTTCGGCATAAGAAAGCCGGATGTTAACCAAGAGCTCCATAGACAAAAGCATCGTAGCCGGCGAAACAACAGAATGTAGATACAAATCACTCAGAAAATGTTGGGTTCCACCCACTCACCGAACACATTGCGGAAGACGTTCGCCATTTCTCCCACGGTCGCATAGTTCCTGCAGCAGTTCACCAGGAAGGGCATTACGTTGGCCTCCTCCCCGGCCCCCTTCTCCAGGGCATTGAGGGATTCCTTCACTGCCCTGTTGTCTCTCGTTTTCCTCAGCTCTTTCAGGCGCTTTATCTGCAGTTGGGCCCATTCCTCGTTGTATTCATGGAGTTCCACTTCCATGTCCACGCCTTCCGTGTACTCGTTTACGCCCACCTTCTTGACCAATCCCTCCTGGAGTTTCTTTTCAAATTCATAGGCCTGCCTGGCCACTTCCGCCTGCACATACCCGGAGGCCACGGCCTTGACCATGCCCCCCATTTTTTCGACTTTCTCCATTCCTTCCAGGATCTTCCCCTCCATTTCCTTGGTCAGGGTCTCAAGAAAATAGGACCCGGCCAGGGGATCCACCGTGTCCCTGAGCCCGATCTCGTCCATAAGGATCTGAAAGGTCCTGAGAGAGAGCAGGGCAGCACGCTCGGTCGGGATGGTATAGGCCTCGTCAAAACTGCAAAGCGCCGTGGTCTGCGCCCCCGAGAGAGCGGCGGTAAGGGCGTAATAGGCGCCGCGCATGATGTTGTTCTCCGGCTGCTGTTTGGTCATGCCTGAACCGCCCCCGCCGAATATGCCCCGCAGGAAGAGTGCCTTCTTGTTCCGAACGTCATACTTTTCCCTGAGGAGCCTGGCCCAGAGCTTCC
>CAYUCJ010000052.1:0-13333 GCA_964443285.1 uncultured Desulfobacteraceae bacterium
GAAAATTTTAACCACAGGAATACATTGAGGTATTTCGAGGATTAAAATTTGAGCACAACGCCGATATCGGGCAAAATAGCCATTTATGGATGTGCACTAGTTAGAAGTTGGTTTATGCGACGAGCGGCAGCCTGTGAGCAAAGAACGGGAACCGAACCTGACACTTTTTTTCAGACCCTTTCTAAACACCCCGGAGGGAGCGTAGCCTCCGGAATATGCCGTTTGTCTGGCTCTAGGGAGCCACGACTTCGATGAAAGTCATCATCGTGGTCCTGTTTGGGGAAGTGATTAAATGTCTGAAAAAACAGCTTTTTTGTTTCCAGGACAGGGGTCGCAGTTGGTCGGTATGGGCCGCGACCTGGTGGATGCCTTTCAAGGGGCAAAGGAGATTTTTCAGGAGGTCGACGACATCTGCCATCGGCCCATCGCTAGGCTGTGCTTTGAAGGGCCGCTCGAGGAACTGACCCTCACGGAAAATCTTCAACCGGCTATTACCGCGGTAAACCTGGCCTGCCTGGAAGCACTGAAATCATCGGGCAGAGAGGCCCATGTTTCCGCCGGACACAGCCTGGGAGAATATGCAGCCCTGGCGTCCAGCGCTGTCGTCGACGCTTCGGGCGTGCTACGTCTCGTCCAAAAGAGGGGCGAATTGATGCACCGGGAATCCCTTTCCCATCCCGGGACCATGGCTGCCGTGATCGGCATCCCCATCGAAACCGTTGAGGAGATTGTTGAAGAGGTGAGAGGGGACGAGATTCTTGCGGTTGCCAATCACAACACCGCTGAACAGATCGTTATTACCGGAGAGATGGCTCCTGTTTCCAGGGCCGTCAAAATGGTCAAGGAGAAGGGGGCTCGGGCCATCCCGCTAAAGGTCAGTGGGGCCTGGCATTGCCGGCTGATGGAGGGGGCGGTTGACGAATTCAGAAAGTACTTGACGCAGATCCCCTTTTCGCGCCCAAGCTCCAAGATGCTGTTCAATGCCACGGCCCGTGTTGAAAAGGACCCCGAAGGCATCAGGGAGATCATGGCCAGCCAGCTGACCAGCCCGGTCAGGTGGTACGATATCGTGCAGGCCATGGTTGCAGACGGGGTTACCACCTTCGTGGAGGTGGGACCGAAGAAGATCCTGAGCGGTCTTGTCAAGAAGATCATTCCGGCTGATGGCGGGATGCGACTTTTTCAGGTGGCGGACGCCGCCGGGCTCGAGGATTTTCTGTCCGCTTAGCCTGCCTTTTTCCGGCTACCCTCATACTTCTTTCCCTGCCAGGTATCTCTTTCCTCCAGCCTCCTCCGGATCCGCATCAGGTTTTCTGATTTCTCCCCTGCCCAGGCGGGTGCCAGGAGTTCGGCCCTGCCGGGATCACCCGTCAGTCTCTGAACCACCATCTGCGGGGGGATTCGTTCCAGAAAATCCACTGCGAGGTCCACATATTCGTCTCTCTCCAGGCATCTAAAACCCCCTTTTTCGTATTGTTTTGCGAGGCGCGTTCCCTTTGTGACATAGAGTAGGTGGATCTTGATTCCCTGGATGGGGAGCCTGCCCACGAACCTCGCCGTTTCGAGTATCATTGCCCTGTCTTCACCCGGTAGCCCGAGGATGACATGGGTGCAGACATCCAATCCCCATTCCCGTGCCTCCAGAACGGCCTTTTCAAAACGGGCTGCATCATGTCCCCTGTTGATTCTCTCAAGCGTCTCTGCGTGTGCTGACTGCAGACCGTACTCGAGCCACACGAGCCCCCTCTTCCGGTAGGAACTGAGAAGCCTGAAGACATCTTCGTCCACACAGTCCGGGCGGGTGGCCACAGATAGACCCACGATGTCTTTCGGTAGAAGGGCCTGGTCATAGATCTCCTCAAGTCTCGGAACCGGGGCGTAGGTGTTGGTGAAGGATTGAAAATAGGCAATGAACTTTCTGACTTTGTAACGTCTTTTCAGATGAATTCGTCCCTCTTCAATCTGTTTCCTGATGGAAAAACCCTTGTCCAGGAGGGCCCCGGTGCCTGATCCGAGGCGATCGCAAAAAATGCAGCCCGCATCCGATAACGTGCCGTCGCGGTTAGGACAACTCAGACCGGCATCCAGAGGGATTTTCTGGACGCGTTCTCCAAAGCGTTCTCTCAGGTAGGTGTTGTAGTCACGATACCGTTTCATGAGGAAAAAATAGCGGAACATCCTGGTAAAAGTCAATTGTGTTCAAAAGGGCATTCAGTTTGCCTTGCTTAAGTCGTGAAAAATCTGCTAGATTGGTGCGCAAATCAAATGAGAAAAGGAGAAAGGCATGTCGGATAAAGCCACACTGACCGTTGACGGAAAGACCTTTGAACTGCCCATCATCACGGGTACTGAGGGAGAGAAGGCCATAGATATCTCTAACCTGCGCCGGGATACCGGTCTCATTACCCTCGATCCGGGTTTCGCAAATACCGGAAGCTGCACGAGCGCTATTACCTACATGGATGGCGAAAAAGGCATCCTCAGGTACAGGGGGATCCCGGTGGAACAATTGGCGGAACGCTCCACCTTTGTGGAGACCTCTTATCTGCTCATCAATGGAGCACTGCCCGCGAAAAAGGAGCTGAACCGGTTTTCGATCATGCTGAATGATCACTCCCTGGTGCACGAAGACATGCGTTCTTTTTTTGAAATGTTCCCCAGAAGGGCCCATCCCATGGGCATCGTTTCCTCAATGGTCAATGCCCTCAGGGCCTTTTATCCAGAGATCCCTGAAAGGACTGAGGATGAAGAGATCAACGTGACTTTCGCCAGACTCCTCTCCAAGGTGAGAACCATGGCAGCCATGTCCTACAAGATTTCCAGGGGCCACAAAGTCGTCTATCCCAGGCATGATCTGGCCTACTGTGCAAACTTCCTCAATATGATGTTTGATTCACCTGTCCGTCCTTACCGCATAGACAGAGAGTTGGTAAAGGCCCTGGAGGTCTTCTGGATCCTGCATGCGGAACACGAACAGAACTGTTCCACCGCTGCGGTCCGCCTGGTGGGGAGTGCACGTGTGAACCTTTATGCCGCTATTTCGGCGGGAATCAGCGCATTGTGGGGACCCCTCCATGGTGGAGCCAATCAGGCCGTTGTGGAGATGCTTCAGAAGATCCACGACGGCGGGGGCGATCCCGCACCTTTCATCGCGAGGGCGAGGGACAAGAAAGATGGTTTCAGGCTGATGGGCTTCGGACACCGGATTTACAAGACCTATGACCCGAGGGTGAAAATCATGAAAAAGGTCTGTGGAGAGGTCCTCAAGAAGCTCAAAAGGCATGACCCGCTGATGGATGTTGCCATGAAGCTGGAAGAGGCGGCAGTGAAGGACCCCTATTTCAAGGATCATAATCTTTATCCCAACGTGGATTTCTACAGTGGCATCGTTCTGAGGGCCATCGGCATCCCCCTCAATATGTTTACCGTGATGTTCGCCATCGGGCGGTTGCCCGGATGGATCAGCCAGTGGAAGGAGAGCCAGGACGATCCTCAATGGAGACTCCATCGGCCGCGTCAGATTTTCACCGGACCGTCAAAAAGGGATTACGTGGCTATTGAGGAACGATAGATCGCAACAGGCAGAAACTCTTGGAGGGGCGCATGAATTTAGAAATCTTTGAAGAAATGGGGCCTGGCGAATTGAAAAGATACATCCGATTCCTCCTCTGGCATTACCGGGTGGTGGACGCATTCTGGTTCATTTACGTGGCGGAGCGTTTTGACCAGCCCACGGCGGAGACCTTGAACGAGAAAGTCTGGGGCCGCGTGGCGGGAATGGCCGCAGAAGATCTCGTGTCACGTTTCACGCCCGGGGAAAAAGGGTTGAAAGGATTTGTGAAGACCCTCCGATATTTTCCCTGGTGCATCCTCGTTGGTTATGAGATAGAGGAAAAGCCGGATGAAGTGCTCATCACGGTGCCCTCCTGCCCGACCCAGGTGGCCCGACTTAAAAGGGGTTTGGAAGAATATGTCTGCAAGGACATGCACCTGGCCGAGTTTTCGAATTTTGCGAGGGTGGTGGACCCGACTATCCGTGTGGAATGTTTGTTTGCACCGCCCGATCCACATCCTGAAGAACTGTTTTGCAAGTGGCGTTTCCGTATGGTTAAGCCTGGACAGACAGGAGAGGTTCGGAATGTCTAAAGATCTGAAAAAAGATATGGCGCGGCTCAAGAGAGAGTACATGGATCTGGAAAGGGTTTTCCAGGATGAACGGGAATGTTTGTCGAGGGTCATCCATGCCCTCTGTATCCTTGCGGCAAATGATGAGGATCTTCATGAAGAAATCCGGGTCATCAAGGCCATGGCAGATGCTTCCGAGCGGTTGTCCATAGAAGAGATGGATGATGCCACCTCGAGGCTGAAGGATCAAATTATAGCCAAGGAAACGCAGGTGGCAGGTGAGGGTGCGGGGCAACCCGGGACGGAGGCTGCAGAGGAGGACTTGATGGAAGTCTGCGTGGCCATGAAACGAGTGATGGTGGTGCTCCTGGAGGGCTTCTATCCACTGACGCGTCACCTGGAAACCAGGGCGTCGAGGATTCAACTGGACTGCAAGGCTTTTGAAATTGACGGTTTCAGACAGGAGTCAGAGGCCCTACTGGATTTCCTCGACAGCCTCAAGGAGAAGATATCAAAAGATTTCAAATACATAAACAGCGCTTTCCTGACCCTCCTTGAAAAGGTGAAAGATCTGGAAAAAACCCTGGCAACCCAGTTCGGGGGAGAAGAACCCGTCAGGAAGATTGAATATTATGATATGAAAATCAATGGAGAGATGAGCGACATTGTCAATTCCTTCGATCTTCATGCCTCCATAGAGGAGATCAAGAATACCGTCATCCGGAAGATCTGGAATATTAAGCAGGTGGTGGCAAACAAAAAACGGGAGGATTTGAAGAAGGCACAGCTTGCGCGCGAGAATATGAAGCTTTTGAAAGAACGCATTGCGGAGGCGGATCAACATGCCCGGGAGATGACCAAGCGGGCCGAAGAACTGACGATGGTGGCCATGAAAGATGGGCTGACCGGGCTTTACAATCGCTCGGCATTTGATATGAAGATCGAGGGTGTCCTCAGAACCATAGAGGATGAAGGAGGGTCCTTTTCCTTGATGCTTCTGGATGTGGACAAGTTCAAAGAGATTAATGACACCTTTGGCCATGTGGCAGGAGATAAGGTTCTTGAGAAGGTTGCCCAATCTCTGAAAGAGACTTTCAGGGAGACGGACTTCATCGCAAGGTACGGGGGTGATGAGTTCGTCGTTCTGATTGAAAATCTCGGTGAAGCCATGGCCATGGAGCGGTTGTCGAATTTCAGGCGAAATCTGGCGAAAAGACGATTCGTCTCCTACAAGAAAGGGCCCGTGGATATCACCGTCAGTGCGGGTGTATCCACATCAGAGCAAGGGGACAGCGTCGAGAGTGTTCTCGACCGCGCGGATCATGCCATGTACGCGGAAAAGCAGAAGCATGGAAGGAAACCATAGCGCCCCTAGCGTGCGGGCACGCTGTAACATTCCCTGAGAAGCTTTTGATAGGCCGCGAGCTCTCCTTCCCAGCGCTGGGCATTCCATCCCAGTTCTTCCCGGCATATCCTTTGGATACGATCGAAGTGATGAGAGCCGCCTCCCGCCAGGAGAACCCCCAGCCGAACGCGTCTCAAAAGGAGATCTTCCAGGCGCATCACAGCCTCGGACTTCGCTGCCCATCGGATTTCCGCCCAGAGTGTATTCGTTCCCGGAATCCTCTCCAGTTCACCGCTCCCGGTGCGGCCCATGACCTTCATCGCGTGGTTCCCGTAGTGGCCTTCGAGGCGCAATCTCGCCATGGATACCGACCTGGGGCAAGACGTCGGCACCGGATCGTTTTGGAATTGCGAGAAAGCCGGAAGTTGTCCCGGCTTGACCTGGGGAAGGTAGGGGGCTGCACGATCCAGTACGTCCAGGGCCATCAGGCGATAGGTCGTCAGTTTTCCACCGCTTACGGAAATCATCCCGTCTTGTTCCCAGATGGTGTGGCTTCTTTTTTCTTTGGAGGGATTTTGCCTTCCGCCTCTGATGACCGGTCGGATTCCCGAGTAGGTGGAGAGAACGTCCTCTTCCCCGATACCGAGGGAAGGAAACTGGTGATTCACCAGGTCGAGAAGGTAACTCACTTCCCGGCGGGTGATGCAGGGCTCCGCTTCCAGGTCGCCTTCGTGATCCAGGTCAGTGGTTCCGGCTATGGTTACCCCCTCCCAGGGGAAGATGAAGACCGGTCTGGAATCCTCCGGATGTCGAAGAGATATGGCTTGGGCAACCGGGAGTCTCCAAAACGGAAAGACCAGGTGGCTCCCCCTCAAGGGGCGGATCCGGGGTCCCGGGGTTTCATTTGCTCGCAACTGACGGGCCCAGACGCCTGTTGCATTTACCACAATACGCGCGAATACCTCTCCCTGCTCACCGTTGATCTCATCCCTTGCATGGATGCCCACCACACGACCTTTTGCCGTGAGCAGAGATTCCACCTTGACATAATTGAGGGGGGTTGCCCCCTCAAGACAGGCCTCCTGCAGCGTGCGCAGGACCAGTCGCGCGTCGTCCGTGACGGCATCCTGGTAATGGGTTCCACCCCGGAGGCCCTTTGTGGCGATATGCGGGGCCAGGAAAAGGTAATCGGGGGAAGGGTAGTAGTGGTGACGAGATCGCCTTGCAAAGAGATCGTATAGAGAGAGCAGGCCTCCGAATGCGTGGGGACCGGGAAATCTTCCGCCGTAATGGCTGAAGAGAAAGCCTAAGGGTTCAACAAGGCCGGTGACCTCCCTCAGCAAACGGTCTCTCTCCTTGACAGAAGCGCGCACCAGCTTGAAGTCGCCCGAGAGAAGGTACCGAAGACCGCCGTGGATCATTTTTGAGGATCTGCTGGAGGTCCCCCATGCAAAGTCCCGCTGCTCCAGGAGGGCCGCAGAAAGCCCCAGCCTTGCGGCTTCTCTGAGGATACCCGCGCCCGTGATCCCACCCCCCACCACGAGGAGATCCCACCCCCCGGATCCTTTCGCACCCTGCTCCAGGAGCCTGGACCAGTGAAGCTGCCTGGCATTGAATGGAATGTGGTGTTCCATAATCATCAAAAAAGCCAGAGTGAACCTTCAGGGGATCAGTTTGCCCGGGTTCATCATCCCGTCCGGATCGAATTCACGGCACACGGCCCTGATGACGGCGATGCCGAGAGGGCCCTTTTCTGATACGAGATACGGCGCGTGATCCAGGCCCACCCCGTGGTGGTGCGTGATGGTGCCGCCCGCTTGGACAATGGAATCGCATGCACCCTTCTTGAGACGTTTCCACCGGGAAAGCGTTTGTTCGTAAGTATCCCCGACCCGAAAAAGATAGGTGGTATATATACTGGAGCCTTGCGGATAGAGGTGTGACAAGTGCGAGAAGACCAGGACCCTTTGCCCGTCATCGGCAAGGGCTGATGTGAGAGCCGCCTCAACCGCTTTCAGGGCAACGTCCACCCCGTCCCAATTGACGGCCGTTTCAAGTGTGTCCACGCAGTAGCCCTTTTCCCACAGTGAATTTCTCAAATAGGGAGCAAGAAACCGTTTTCGCGCCCACTTTCGACCCAGTATCTTCCCGGTATTGACCGCTTTCGCCTGCCGGAAAACGCGAAGGGCTTCCCGGAGAGAAGTCCTGTGAAGGTGGCGAGATCCGGTTATCGCCAGCGTGATCATGCATTTCCGCTGACCGATCCCACGGAAAGAGAGCCATTTTTCAAGGAGGCGCCAAGTCTGCTTTCCACCCGCAAGTTTAAGCTGTGTCTCTGTTTCAGAGGCATTGCTCAAGCGAAGCATGGAGAGAGGAATTCCGGCCTGGACCGCCTGCCTGAGGGCGGTGAGCCCCTGATCCCAGGATGGGGCGAAAAGCACCCGGAAGCTCTCCCTGGCGGGGAGGCGGCTCACCCGCACCTTCACCTCCGTCAGGATGCCCATTCGTCCTTCCGAGCCCAGCACCATTTCGCGCAGGTCGGGGCCTGCCGCAGAGGCGGGAAAATCCCTTATCTCAAGGGTTCCCGAGGGCGTTTCCATCCTTCCTCCGGCAAAGAGATGCTCAATCCGACCATAGCCCAGGGACTGCTGTCCGCTGGAGCGCGTGGCAATCCAGCCGCCAAGGGTGGAAAACTCGAAAGATTGTGGAAAATGGCCCAGCGTGTACCCATGGGCCCGCAGCTGGGATTCCACGTCAGGACCCGATGCCCCGGCCTCGAACGTGGCGATCTGACTTTTCTTGTCCAGTTCCAACAGCCGGTTCATCCGCCTCATATCAACGGAGAGTACGGGGCGGGCCGCTCCCTGGGGATTGATGTGACCGACCACGCTGGTGCCTCCTCCGTAGGGGATGACGGCGGCGTGACAGTCCAGCGCAAAATCGAGAAGCGCCCGGACCTGGTCCGTGTCGAAAGGGTAGGCAACACCGTCCGGGTAGGGTTTCAGGTTCCCGCTTCGAAGGGCCAGCCAATCGGGAAAACTCTGCCCGCGGGCATGAAGAATCCGTTCTTCGGCAGTCTTGCTCACGAGGGGATGGTCCGGAAGGCGGGCCTCTGGAACGGCGGACAGCACGTCCCCGAAGGAGGCGTCAGCCAATGGGGAGGCGGCTCCCAGTCTTTCTGCCAGAAAAAGACGGACCTCATCAGGCAAGGGAAAATCAATATCTTCCTCTCCCCAGCCGTTCCAGCGTCTCATGGCACTAACCCCGAATGCCGCATGGTTTCCATCCCGTGCATTTTCTGTTGAGCAAGCCTTCCGTCATATTTCTTTCAGCAGGGGTAGTCCCTTGCCCAGTACATCGAGTATCTCCTCGATCTGAGATGTACTGAGGAGGCCCTGTTCAAGGAGGATCCTGCCGATCAGCCTGTGTTCCCCTTTTGTCATGTCCTCCATGACCTGAGTCTTCAGGGCCTCGATCAGCTGTTGGGGAAGAATATATCCCCTTTCCACCGCCACGATCCCAAAACGCCTTTCAAGGTGTTCATTCTCCATATTTCCCTCCCAGTGGTCCTTTCAATAAAAAGCGGGCTTCGACCCGATAGGTCTAACTTATGCCATTTGGAAATTAATATCAATGGATGAAGCGGATGTATCTTGGGCGATATTGAAGATTGCAGGGGGCGGCCTACGTTGTAACGAAATTGGGCTGTAAATCGATTACACCACCACGTTGGGAACTTCCATTTCTCCCCTGGTGAAGGCCTTGACAAAGGCCTTGACGACTTTTGGATCGAATTCCGTCCCCGACCCCTTGACTACAATATCCTTGGCCTCAAAGGGAGACATGGCCTTCCTGTAGGGCCTGTCGCTGGTGAGAGAATCGTACACGTCCGCCACCGTCAGTACGCGTGCCTCCAGGGGAATATCGTCCCCACTTTCGTCGTTGTAACCGGACCCGTCGAATTTTTCATGATGGGCGAGGATGATGGGCAGGATACGACCCAGGGGCCCTCCTACAGGCTGTAAAATCTCATTGCTTTTCATGACATGCTTTTTCATGTCGCCGTATTCATCATTGGTGAGATGGGCTGCCTTGTGAAGGAGTTTGCGGCTGATTTCCAGTTTTCCTATATCATGGAGCATTGCGGCGGATCGAACATCTTCGATTCTCTCGGTGGGGAAACCGAGATAGGCGGCGATCCTTGAGGCGTATATGGATACCCGGTAGCAGTGGTTTTCCGTATATTCGTCATTGGAGATGAAGCGGCGCAGGATGACCAAAATGCCCTGATAGGCCTCCCTCAGCTCAACCACCTTCTTTTTGTCACGTTCATAGAGGGTGCCCATGGCATAGGCGGTGATCATCAGAATCCCACCCCAGGCCATGATTTCATACCACTTGCTGTCCATGAAGGCCGTGTTCTTCGCTTCAGCAAGCCACGCAGGATTGTAATGGATGGCAATACCCACCAGGAGGACACTGGCAAAGGCCGTGAAGGTGGCGTGTCGACGACCGTAAAAGTAGGCCGAAAACAGGGTCGGCAGGGTATAGAGCCCGAGCAGCATGCGTTGTGATGCGAGGAGATAGTTCATGGCCCCCACAATCATGATCATGGAGAGAATGAGCCACAATTCTTTGTTCACCTCCGTGAGCCTATCCAGGAGGTGGCCTTTCCATGGAGTTTTTGGTTTTTTTTCAGTCACGGCGGGTGTGATAAAAAGATTGGGATCTTCCTTGCCTGAAACGGAATCAGGGGTTTGGTCATCCGGTTGTTTTTCTTCCACGGGGGTTTCGTCATGAAATTGTGCTTCAGGTATATAAACGGCGGAGGCGCCGAGCTTTTCGAGTCTTGCAACGAATGCTTCAGCAGCCTTTTCGCCGGCATTCTTGCTGAGAACGAGGGGTGTCTTGTTGATCAAATCTTCCAACTTGCTCCCCCCTGTATTTTTCGCGTAGTGGAACAAGAATTGCTTGACTCTTTCTTCAACTTCCATGTTGGGAATAGAGTTGAGGACGAGCGTACCGTTCATTTGTGCGGCCATTGAATCCCCCTTTAATCCGGTATCGATCATGACGCGCCAAGTCTCCAGATGAAAAAAAACGCCCGAGGTCTGCCTGCCATGAAAAGGGAATGTTATTCTGAAAGAAAGAAAAATCTGTAAAAGGACAATCGACCGATCCACGGAAAACTTAAGCAATTTCCAAAACCCAGGCCAATAAGAAGGTGATCCGACAAAGGATGATGAATGTGAACTGGACTTGACTACGGAAAAAGGTACCAAGCAGTAGGGAAGCTGATTGGGCGTTTTTCAAGAAATGTCTTGCATTGAAGGCGGGTGATTTCTAATATTGACGGTATGACAGCGCCCATCCAAAGTGGAAAGGGCTGACAGCCCGTCCTCAATTGAAATGCCCGAAAGGATGTGTTTCCCCATTGGCCGCTGGGGACCCAAGGAGGTTTCGGTATGACTGAACTGATCATATGGAAAAACAGAGAGATCAATAAGATGAGAAAGACGGTGGAGCAGCTCTTTGATCGCATGTGGATGGATTTCGGTTCCACGCTTTCTCCGGCCATGACCACCCTGGGACCTTCTCTGGATATTTCGGAGACGAGAGAAAACGTGATCGTGAAGGCGGAACTGCCGGGAATCGATATCGAAGACGTGAAGATCTCCGTCACCGAGAGGACCCTGAGCCTCACAGGAGTAAAGCGGGCGGAGATGGCGAGAAAAGGTGCCCGGTATCACCGTTTGGAACGCCGTTTCGGATCCTTTTCCAGGACCATTCAGCTTCCCTGCACGATCAAAGTGGAGGAGATAGAGGCCGCCTATGAGAAAGGGGTCCTGGTGATCGCCCTGCCGAAGTGCAGGGCCAAGAAAGGAAAGCCTGTCAAGCTTAAAGTTACGTGAGAAAGTCGATAAATCAGCTACTTTTATGGTGTTGATACAGAGGTGGTGCATGCGAGGCTGGTGACGAATGACAGGATCGCAACATCCAACAGACCTGAAATCATGAATGGAGAGTAAAGGAGAAATCACATGCCCAGGAAAAAAACAAATGATGGCGTACCGGTGGACAGCCTCAGGTGGCGCTTGGACCCCGCGACCCTTACTTTCAAAACCACCGCGGACCTCGAACCTTTAAAGGAGATCGTGGGGCAGAAAAGGGGGGTAGAGGCGTTCAGGTTCGGGATGGGCATAAACAAACCGGGCTACAATGTCTTTGTAACGGGCGTGTCCGGAAGCGGGCGGATGTCAACGGTCAAGAAACTCCTTGAAGAAATGACCCGGAAATCGAAGACACCGGATGACCTCTGTTATGTAAACAATTTTAAGAATCCGGAAGCCCCCATACTACTGAAAATGAAGGGGGGCGCCGGCGCGGGTTTCAGGAAAGATGTTCACGGCCTGGTTGAAACCCTCAAGAAGGAGATCCCTCAACTTTTTGAAAGCCAGGAGTACATCAACCTCAAAAAGGAGATCATGGAGGCCTATGAGGCCAAGGGAAAAACCTTTTTCAAGGAGCTGGATCAGAGGGTGAAAGAAGAGGGTTTTGCACTGGTGGACGTCCAGATGGGCCAGTACAAACGTCCCGAAGTGATGCCCATCGTCGATGGGAAACCCGTTTCCGTCGATCAGGTGGAGGAGATGGCCGAGAGAGGACGCTTTCCGAAAGATGAGTTCGAAGCCATGAGAGAAAAACAAGCCAAGCTTCGGGGCCAGATTGACCAGATCTTTCTGGAACTTAGAGACCTCCAGAAAGAGGTCCAGGAAAAGATCGAAAAGATGGACCGTGTCATGTTTATCAAAAATGCGACGGATCTCGCGAGCTCGCTGGGAAAGAAATATAAGGGAAAACCCATCAGAGAGTATCTGGATTCCCTTCTGCAGGACATGTCTGACAATCTGCAGATTTTCGGGCCGCAACAACAGGTCTCCATCCCGGGCCTTCCTGCCGTGCTTCCCGAAGCCGACCGTTTTCAACCCTATCAGGTGAACCTCCTGGTGGATAACAGCGAACAGAAAGGCGCGCCCGTAATCGTTGAAAGCTACCCGACCTACCGCAACATTTTCGGGAGCATCGAACGGGTGGTGGATCGCAGTGGCATATGGCGTACGGATTTCAGCAAGATCAAGGCCGGATCATTTATCAAAGCCAATGGGGGGTATCTCGTTTTTAACCTCATGGACGCTATTCTGGAACCCGGCGTCTGGCAAGGCCTCAAAAGGGCACTAAAATCTTCCAAACTTGAAATCCAGACCTATGACCCCTTCTATCTCTTTACCACCTCCGGACTCAAGCCTGAGCCCATCGATCTGGATGTGAAGGTGGTCATTATCTCTGACCTTCGTCTGTACCACCTGCTTCTCCACTACGATGAAGATGTCCAGAAGATTTTCAAGGTGAGAGCCGATTTCGACACATCTATGGACAAGGACAAGGCGAGTATCGAGCAGTTTGCCCGGTTTATTCGAATGAAGTGTGACGACGAGGGACTGAGACCTTTCGATGTGTCGGCCATAGCCGCACTGGTGGAACAGGCCGTCAGGATGACCGGCAGGCAGGAAAAGATATCCACGAGTTTTCCTACGGTGACCGATCTTCTCCGGGAGGCGGATTTCTGGGCCGGTGAGGCGAAAGTGGATGTGGTGCGTGAAGAACATGTGGACCAGGCCATCGACGCCCGGATTTACCGTTCCAGCCAGATCGAGGAACGCCTCCAGGAGATGATCGATCGTGGTACCCTGATGATCGATGTGACCGGCGAGGTGACGGGACAGGTCAACGGCCTCGCTGTCTACAGTATGGGGGATTACATGTTCGGCAAGCCGAGTCGGATTACCGTGTCCACCGCCATGG
>CAYUCJ010000053.1:0-13245 GCA_964443285.1 uncultured Desulfobacteraceae bacterium
CAGCTGTCGAACCAATTCCTCCGGCTCGGTCAGGACGCGTACCTTCAGGGCGTGTGAAACACCCAATACAAACAGATGGGCGCCCAAACCATGACACACCACATCGTCCTCCAGGAGCTGGCCCAAGGTGGCCTCCTGGATATAGGCCAGACACCGGGTTTTCACCTTGGAAGAGAGCCCCAGGAACGATGACGTTTCTTCAAGGGCCTTGACGAGTTTCTCCGTCTGCAGGTTCGCCCTTGCCGCCGCAGGTTCCAGGATTTCCCGGTCCACATAATCGTAGCCCGTGGCCTTGGCCACCCTTTCCGCGATGTCCCGTCCTGTTTTGTAGGAATCCGAAGAGATGATGATGATGGGCATGATCGTATCCTCTCAATCTGTGGATTTCGTTTGAACTCATCTATATCGCATTTTCGGGGAATTGCACGCCGGCATGAACCTCCAGGTTATTGATGCCTTCCAATTCCCTTTCGATCTCCCTGGCCTTTGCCTTCAACTTGCCCACCTGGCGATCGCCTGTCCTAGTGTATACCAGCACGTTGCCGTACTCGCTGGTCACCCCAACGTCAAAGAAGGGGTCCACCAGGGCCGCCTTCACCTGACAGGCCAGGGCCAGGTCTTCCATTTTCCGGCGGTAGGATTCCGTGGTCTTGAATTGATCTTTCGCTGCAGTCTGACAGATGAAGTCCACGGCGTCAGAAACCGTCAGTTTGCTGATGTGAATCACCAGATCATAGAGGGAACTGTCCCAGGGGTCAACTCCATATAGGCTTCTGGTCCATTTCCTGCGTTCCTCATCGTCTTTCTGCAAGAGCGCACGCGCCTCTTCTTTGCTGATCCCTTCCCGTTCCATCTCTGCATGAATCCTGTCATTCATATCGGCCATAATCCGGACTTTCAGGACGTGAGGGACTCCCTTCAGCAATAGATGCCCAGCCAGGCCGTGGTAGACCACGTTGTCCTTCGCCACGTGAGAGGTCAGCGCGCTCCGGATGTAGGCAATAAATGCCTGCTTTCCGTGCTTAAGTCGATCCAGGATGGATGGTGCATCGTGGATGGCCCGAATCAGCTTGATTTCCGGTATGTGAAAACGGTCGCTGGCCTCCAGGATGATGTCCCGACTGATGCATTCATAGCCCAGACGCTCGGCCACCTTTTCGGCCACCTCTTTTCCTTTGCTGTAGGATCCTCTTGAAATGGTAATGATTGCCATCCGTTTCCTCTGTTTTCTTTCTGACTCTACACACCGTATAAAAGGTAGATCATTCCGATCATCACTACGATAAAAACGACGCTGATCACAAGGCCCGCTTTCATAAAATCCACGCTCCTGTATCGACCGGGCCCCATGTAGAGGGCATTAACCTGGTGAGTCGGCAGCATGAATGAGTTGCTCGTGGCGAGACCCACCACCAGGGCGGCCATGCGCGGATCCGCGTTGGCGGCTATGGCCATGTTCACCACCAGGGGCACCAAAAGCACCGTAGCGCCCACATTGGATATGACAAGGGTAAAGATGGTGGAAAGGATCCCGATCACCGTCAGCAGGACAATGGGCTGAACCGCCCCGATGGTGTTCAGCACCGCATGTGCAATCCAGGCGGCCGTGCCTGTCTTCTCGGTCGCAATCCCCAGGGGGATCAATCCTGCCAGAAGGAAGATGGTGCGCCAGTCGACGGCGCTGTAAGCTTCATCGATACTGAGTACTTTGGTAATGACCATGCCCAGGGCGCCTGTCATGAGACTCACTGAGAGCTGTATCTTGAAAGCCATGATCATGGTCAGTGCCACTGCAAGCCAGAGACCCGCCCACATGGCTTTTTCAGGACGCATCAACTCCACGTCAACAGGCGTCGTAAAAAGGAGCCCCCCCTCTGCCTGGAGCAGCTTGAGCCTGCGCCAGTTGCCCTGAACGAGGATAGCATCCCCGACGGCGAGCACGAGATCCCCTATTTCGGCCCTGTAGGTCTCGCCCTGTCGATAGATGGCAAGGGGCGTCACGCGAAAACGGTCCTGCAGGTTGACCTGGTTGAGGGTCTTTCCGGCAAAGGGAGACCGTGGGGCCACAACGGCCTCCACCGTGCCCGAGGTGGACTCCGAGACGTCACTCTTGAACACCTCCAGGCCTTCCTTGACCGTCATTCCCTCATCTTCGGCCATTCTCCGGACGTCTTTTTCCCTCCCATACACCAGGAAGTCTATGTCCGATCGCACTTCCTCGTCCGGGGTCGGGGAGAGGACCTTGAAATCAGGGGGTTCTATGATACCTACCACATTGACGAGGTAACGCCGCTTGAGATCTTCCACCAAAACCGGCTCACGGTAATGGGTAAAATCGGCGGGCGTATGAATTTCAAAGGGTTCTCCCAGTTCTTCCAGGGCGCTCTTCAGGTCGCGGGCTGCTCCGTCCTCTCCGGGTTCAGAGGTTCCCCGAGGAAGAATAAAACGACCCAAGACGATGAAACAGGCAATTCCGCTCGAGACGAGCGCCAGGCCGATCGGCGTCACGTCGAACAGGTGAAAAGGCTTCAGATGGAAGGGCTCCAGGAGGTCATTGAGGAGGATCAGTGGACTGCATCCAACCAGGGTGATGGTGCCCCCAAGGATGGCGGAGAAACCAATGGGCATCAGGAGTTTGCTCAACGGGATCTTGAGCGTCTTGCTCACACGCTGGATGGCGGGAAGAAACAGGGCGGCGGCTCCGATGTTCTGCATGAAGCTGGATATGCCCGCTACGGTCAGTGATATGGCGATAACGACCCGTGACTCGCTCCTGCCGGCAATGCGAAGCACCGGACGGACCAGGTTGTTGATCAGGCCGGTCTTGTCGAGGCCCGCACCGATGATGATAACAGCGATGATGGAGATCACCGCATTGCTTGCAAATCCTACAAAGGCCTCTTTAGCTGTTACAAGGTGAAACAACGGCAACGTCACCATCATCAGGATAGCAACGACGTCAACACGTACCCACTCGGCTATAAAGAGAAAGATGGCTATGCCGATCATGATCATGACGAGGATCATTTCAGTAGTCAATGGTTCCATGTGTGGGTTCCCTCTCAAATCTCCGTGTGCAGAATACGGTACCGTTTCAGGCTCCTTTTTATCGATCGATCATAGGCAATTAAACAAGGATAAGTCAAGAATAAAACAGCGTTTTTGCCATCGAAAAAGGCGCCTTGGAATCTCCGCTGAAATAGGGTGGCCTAAAGCATCAATTAGTGCTATAAGGCAAGAAAGACCTCACTGGAACAGGTTGGTTTCCACTGAGCTTTTTTACGGGGACATTTTGGCGGAACGTTTTTTGAGGGTTCATCTTTCTGGTTTTCTAAAGGGTTACCGTACAGGAGAAGTCCGGCAAAGGTTTCATAATGAAAACAATCCGGGGAAAAATAACCGTTTTTTTCATCCTCTGCCTCCTTTTCGTCGGAGTCCTCACCGGGCTCTATTATGAAAACACCATTCCTTTGAGAAAAAAACTTGTCACCATAGAAAATTTTGATGACCTCCTGAACGATATCCTTGAATTGAGACGTTACGAAAAGAACTTTACCTATTATCACGATACTGAAAGTCTGGACGAGAGCGTGTTTTATCTCTTCAAGATTGAGGATGCAAGTAAACGATTGGCCGGAGATATCACCCGGGTTGTCGGCCCGGATCAAAATATGGCTTTTCGTCGAATTCTGCTTGATTACAAGCATGCACTGGAACAGAACATGGGCAGATTCAAGGCGGGCAACGGCCATAGCAGGCTCGAGGAAATCAGAGCAAGAGGAAAGGCTCTGGTTGATTTCTCCCAGGGACTTATCAAGGTCAAACGGAGGCGGATTGACCGGGTATTGAATCGCAGTCTTGTCTTTCCTCTGGTGGCTATTGTTGCCTTTCTCATACTCATTGCCGTGGTTATCCAACTGCTCAATCGAGGCATCCTGAGGCCCCTTTCCCTCGTGGAGCGTGCCACCGAGGAAGTGGCTAAAGAAACGTTTACGCCCATATCTTATCCGGCGGGAAGACAGGACGAGATATCGCGCCTGATCGCCGGGTTCAACCAAATGGCCCTGGAGCTGGAGTCCAGGCAGGAACAGTTGCTGCAATCCAGAAAAATGGCTTCCATCGGGACGCTCACCTCCGGAATCGCTCATGAACTTAACAATCCCATCAACAATATCTCCCTGGTTGTTGAATCCCTTATAGAAGATGATGAAGCCCTGGGTCATTCAGAGCGGATGCGTCTTTATGAAGACCTGATGAACCAGGCGGATAGATCCAGTGAGATCGTCAAGAACCTCCTCGAATTCTCTCGCGCCAGACACCCTCACCTGGAGGACGTTTCCCTTGAGAAATTGGTAGCCAAGACGGTTCGCCTGGTGGAAAACGAAATGCGGTTGCAACGCATCACATTCAGAAAGGAAGTTCGTGACAACATTCCCGAACTCCATATCGACAAGAGTGGAATTCAGCAGGTACTGATCAACCTCTTCCTTAACGCTATCTACGCCATAGGTCAGGAGGGGGAGATAAAGCTCGTTCTCGGATTGGATCCAGGCAAAGGGGAAATCAGAATGGACGTGGAAGACACAGGGGAAGGTATATCCCCTGAACACCTTCAAGCCATCTTCGATCCGTTCTATTCCACAAAAAAAGAGGGAGAGGGCACCGGTTTGGGGCTTTCGGTCTCATACAATATTATTGCAAAACACGGGGGACGGATAGAAGTGAAATCTCAGGTCGGACGAGGCTCCTGTTTTTCCATTTTTCTTCCCTTGAAGTCGGAAACAGCATGAAACAGGATAAAGCATATACAAACCCGCGGGTGGCGGTAGTTGACGACGAACCGATCACCTGCCGAGAAATGATGCGTGGCCTTTTAAAAGACCATTACATCGTGGAAACTTTCGGCGACGGCAACTCGGCCCTTAAGAAAGCGCGTTCCGATCCCTTTGATCTGGTCCTCTGCGACCTCAGACTGCCCGACCTGAATGGTCTGCAGGTCCTTAGAAAAATAAAGAAGGACCACCCCCGGACGGAGGTGATTATTATCACGGCCCACAGTACGGTTGAAACCGCCATAGAGGCCATTCGTGCAGGGGCGTTTCATTATGTAACAAAACCGGTCAAAATGGCCGAACTCAGATCCCTTGTCTCGCGGTCCTTGGAAAAAGTGCGTTTGGTCAAAGAAAAAGAGGCCCTGAAAAAGGCCCTTTTTTCCAGAACCCGGGACCGGGACCTCATCGGTCACAGTCAGGGTATTTTGGGGGTTCGAAAACTCATCCGCAAGGTAGCGGACTTGAACTGCAATGTCCTGATTCAAGGTGAAAGCGGGACCGGCAAAGAAATCGTTGCCCGGTCCCTTCATTTTCACAGTATGAGGCGTGACAAACCTTTTGTTTCCTTCAATTGCGGCGGTTTTACCCAGGAACTCATCGCCAACGAACTTTTCGGCCATGAAAAAGGGGCGTTCACAGGTGCAGTGGACACCAAGGTGGGCCTTTTGGAGGCCTCGGACAAGGGCACCATCTTCCTGGATGAGATCGGAGAAATGCCGGCCAGTATGCAGGTCAAACTGCTTCGTTTCGTCCAGGAAAGAACCGTACTGCGCGTCGGAGGAATCACGCCGATTCCGGTGGACGTGCGCCTGGTCGCAGCCAGCAACCAGGACCTCAAGACATTGGTAAGAGACACAAAATTCCGTGAAGACCTTTACTTCCGCCTCAACGTCGTCCTCATAGCTTTACCGCCGCTGAGGGGAAGGGTGGAAGATATCCCCATCCTGATCAATCACTTCCTGGAACACTACAGGACGTTGTTCGGAAAAGATATTTCCAGCCTCAGCGCAGAGGCCATGGAGATCCTGCTTCGGTATCCATTTCCCGGAAACGTCCGGGAACTGGAAAATATCATTGAAAGGACTGTAGCCCTTACTGATGGTCCCCTTATACGCCCCAGGGACCTGCCCAATGATCTTCAGCAGCTTTCCATCAGCAGCCTGGACAATGGCGAACTGCCCTCCCTGGAAGAAAAAGAAAAGGAATACATTCGCCAGATCCTTGCCCAAACCGATTTCAAGAAGGGGCTTGCGGCCGAGATATTGAAGGTCCCGAGGACGACCCTCTGGCGCAAAATGAAGAAGTTCGGTCTCACCTAGCCCGGGTTTCCCCGCTGTTTTTCCCCTCTCCTTGCCCTTCCTGTTTCATTCTGCAGCACCTGGCAAAAGCTAACATTATTAATGTGTTAGTGGTTATGATCGGCCTTCAGTATTGATATTGTTTCACATCGAAACGTTTCATTCCCGCCAACACACACGCAATTAATCCTAACCATATGAAAAAACAAGTTATTTTTATTCGGCACGATTCTTGATAGTAGCGATGAGAAATGATTGTTGTGGAGGCCTAGAAATTTGGTGAGTCAAAAGAGAATCCTGGTTCCCCTGGGGCCGAAAAGCAGGGATCTGAAAGGCGTTTACCATGCCATCGCGCTCGCTGAAAGGATGAAAGCGACGATCCTCATTCTCCAGATTGAAAACCAGAATAATGACAACGACATCGACGGCTGGAAAGAAGAAGTCCTGCTGGACCTGGTCAGCTCGGCCTCCCGCGAAGGATTGACTGTTTTCCATCACATTGTAAGAGGGCCCTGGGAGCAGGAGATTTTAAACGTCCTGAAGGAAAAATCAATAGAACTGGTGGTCCTTGGGGAAGACAAAAAAATGGCTCGGTTCTTTCTCCGGATCAGGCCGGAGATACCTGTGCAACTCATCCAGGTGAAAGAAAAAGACAACGTGGATTATCTCTGAAAAGGAAAGGTAGCCGCACATGTCTATCATTATGATTTCAAGTGCCGCCCACAGTGAAGGTGAAGAACTCGCGTCCAGCCTTGCCAGTAAGACAGGCTGGCCTTCTCTCAACCGAAGCGAGCTGGTGGAAAGGGCCCGGGAGCGCGGGATCAAACTGGGGCGCCTCGAGACATCCATCATCAAGTCGCCGGTCGTTCCTGAAAAGCTGGCTAAGGAAAGGGACCTCTACCTGGCTTTCATCACGACGATCCTTTGCGAAAAAGGCAGACGAGGCAATCTCATCTATCAGGGAAGGGCCGGACACCTCCTCCTGCCGGGAGTCACCCACCGTCTCCGGGTGGGCTTGATGACACCCGACGAGATGCGTATCGAGAAGGCGATGAAGGATTTGAGGCTGTCCAGAGAAAAGGCCGAGGTCTATCTGGATCAATTGGACAAGGATTTCGATAAATGGGTGCGGTATATCCACCACGCGGACCGTCTGGATCCCGCTCAATATGATCTTTTCGTCAATCTCTATAATGTCAGCCTCCCCAATGTGTCGGCCACTCTGTGCGGGATGGCCGAGTTACCGGACTTCCAGCCCACGCCGGTCAGCCTGAGATTGATGGCCAACATTGATCTGACCGCCAGGGCCAAGGTAGAACTCGCGATCCATGAATCGACACGAAATCTCGACCTGGGGGCCCGAGCCGTGGACGGCGTTGTAACCGTGACCTATATGCCGCGCCAGGAAGGAGCCGCAGAAGCGATCTCCAAGGTCCTCAAAGGGCTTGAAGGATGCAAAGAAACCAGATGCACCATGGCGGAGACCAACATCCTCTGGGTCCAGGAATCCTTCAGCCCAGCATCTGACAACTTCGAGGAAATCGTTCAGTTATCCAGACGCTGGGGGGCCGCCGTGGAACTCCTTCGTGTGGCTGGACCGGACGAGCACATCACAGCAGGGGCAAAGGGACTTTCCACTTCAGTGAAAGGCCCTTCGACGGAAATGGATTCGGCATCCTATACCGGCGGCGTGGAAGAAGATGGACGGGAACCTGTCCTGGACGACAAGGGGCTTACCCAGACCATGGAGGAACTGGTATCCATCGGGCGTTCCGCAGGGGGACAGACCATATCCGGGGCCCGGCAGGAAATCATTGAAAGGATAAGGGGTGAAAGCAATTGTTCCCTTGTCGTACTTGGTGACCTCTTTCTCGAAAAAGGTCATGAGGCAAGAATGCGCCTGATGCGGGAACTCTCACTCGCCATCAGGGAAAGGCTGAAGGCCCCGGTCATCACCGCTGATGAGATGAAGTCGCGATTCCTTTTCGGGAAAAAACAGGCGGCAAAACTCCTGGGTTTTACAGCGATGGTCGTCTGCATCTACGCCCTGGTTTTTTCTTTCCAGGCCCCCATTTTGAATTTCCTTGGTGGAGATATCCACCAGCACTGGAGAGGGCTGGCATCTGTCGGTGTGGCCCTGTTTGTTCCGTTTGTCGCCTATTGCTACAGCACGGTCACGGGACTGCTTCTGAAACTGATCGGTATTGACTAAACCCTTACACCCCAAGGCCAAGGAGGAGTAAAAATGCATTCTCTGGCTGTCCATTTTCTGGATATCAATCTGGCTACCGGCCTGCAGGTCGTCCTCCTTGGTTTCATCGGCGGCGTCCTGAGCGGGTTCATCGGGAGCGGCGGTGCCTTTTTCATGACGCCGGGGATGATGAACCTTGGTGTGGAGGGTGTGGTGGCCGTCGCCAGCAACATCACCCACAAATTCGGCAAGGCCATGGTGGGCTCCAGAAAGCACGGCGAAGCAGGAAATGTGGACAAGAAACTGGCTCTCTTTGTCCTGGGGACGGCGGTTATCGGTATCCAGTTGGCGGTCCTCATAGCCAGCAGACTGTTCCGTGGCGGGACAGGACACGGTGCCGCGCAAGGCGCGGGTGCGAATCTCTACATCAGTATCGTCTTTGCCACCATCCTCCTGGGCGTTGCCCTTTCCATGCTGAGCGACCTGATCAAGACCTCTCGTCAGGCCGACGGTGGGGGAGGCCCTTCCACGAAAATAGCCGATTTCCTGGCCCGCTTCAATCTGCCCCCCATGATTTACTTCAAAGTGGCGGATACGAGGGTCAGCCTCTGGGTCATTCTGGTCGTTGGCATTGCCACCGGATATCTGGCGGGGACCATCGGTGTGGGAGGTTTTATCGGCGTGCCCGCCATGATCTACGTCTTCGGTGTGCCCACTGCCGTGGCAGCCGGCACGGAGCTTTACCTGGCCATGTTCATGGGTGCCTACGGAGCATTGAGCTACGCCTACCAGGGGTTTGTGGATATACGATTGACCATGCTCCTCTATCTTGGATCTCTGGTTGGGATCTATCTGGGAGTCTACGGGGTGAAGGTGGTCAATGAAAAGATCATCCGGTTGGTGACCTGTGTCATTATCCTGTTGTGCATTTTCAGCCGCATTATCGCCATTCCCATCTATCTGCGCCAACTCGGCTACCTCACATTTCAGCCTGGCTGGGACCGGTATTTCAACCTTGTGAGCAAATTCTTTTTATTTTCCAGCGGTATTTTGGGTTGTCTTGTCATACTGTTCTATGTGGTCCGGGCTTACAGGCAGAGGCGGAAAATCCAAAAAACCCTTCAAACTGCAGCAGAACCTGTCGGGGAACACGCAGAGGCAGGTCTGGCCTGAAATGAAAGAAAGCCCATCAGCAAGGCATCTTGAAGACCGGCCTTTTTACGGTTTCATCACTACTGAGGAGGTGAACATATGGGAAATCGACTTAATATTCTGGTTCTGGATGACGAGCCCATTGTCGGCGAACGGTTGAAACCGGCCCTTGAAAAAGAGGGACACCATGTGGAGATCTTTGTTGATCCCAACCAGGCCCTGAAACGCATATCGGAGGAAACATTTGATATCGTGGTCACGGACATTCGCATGGACGAAATGGATGGCATCCAGGTCCTCGAGAAGGTATCGGCAAAGTCCGGCCGGACAAAGGTCATCATGATGACAGGCTATGCCACACTAGAGGTTGCCAGGGAATCTCTGACCAAGGGGGCATTCGACTTTATCGCAAAGCCCTTTAAACTGAGAGAAATGCGGACCGCCATCAGTAAGGCGGAAGAGGCCCTCGAGGAAGAGGGTGAGACCGTGTAAAAACCACGCGGCGACCGCCTTGAAAGGGGAGGAAGGACATGATTAGGGCACTGATTTTGGTGGACAACCGGCTGGCGTCCGGCATTGCTCTCAGGTACGCCTGTCGATTGGCAAACCAAACCGGCATGGATCTCCAAACCATTTATATTGAAGAAGCTGAGCGAGAAGTCAGACCGCCCGGTACCGGATGGGTGAAGCGTACCTGGGAGAAGGGGCTCTTGGTCTCCGCCGGAGCAGAGATTTCCCGGCTTATTGATGAAGAGAAGCCCACCTGCCCTACACTTCGAAAAGCGAAGATGGTCGTGGGCGACCGCCAAATGGAAATACTGCGTGAGCTTGATGAAGGCTCTTACGATCTCTTCATCGAGGGGACTCTCTACGCCTTCAACCCTTCAAATTTCCAGGTAAATCTTGAAGCCAGACTTTCCGGCGGATTCCCATGCCCTATCCTCATGGTCAAGAATTTTGTGGAACTCAAGAAGGCTGCTCTTCTTCTGGAAGACACCACTGATCTCTGGTCTTTGGTCCCGAGTTTTTTCAAGACCCTTGAAGGGGCGCATCTGGAATTCGACCTGCTCCACGTCAAGTTCACGAAACCCGGGAGGCTTAGCTTCAGGGAAGATGAAGGAGGCGTGGAAGCCGCAGATGGGGGAGAGATCGACGAACGTATCGCTTCCGCCAGGAAGATGCTCGCGGAAGCCGGGTGGTCACCTCAGGGAACCGGGGTGCTTCGCGGAGTCCCGGTAGGGGTTGCCGATGATCTGCAGGACTACAGTCTGGTCGTGGCCTGTCTTCCCCGACAAACGGCTGGGAAGAACGCCATGCTGGAACTCCTCAGTCGTGTACCTTCTGCCGTTCTGGTTTGTCGACAGTAGGTTCAGAAACAAGGATGAATATAGGAGGAAAAGATGAAAATTCTCGTTGCAGTGGACCAGAATCCTTACAGCGCAAAGACGGCCAAAGTGGTGGCTGAGCTGGCTGCAAATACCTGGGCCAACGTCACTATTCTGGGTGTATTGCCCAGGAGGTCTCCTGCGGGGAAGCCGGCGGCTTCTGCCGAGGATTGGAATATGGAACACCCCTTACCCAGGGCGCTCCTCGAATATCAGAAGAAGTTTCTCAGTCACTTTAAAAAGGATGCTTGCCCTTATACCCAGCGCAATTTCGGCTATCAGCTCATAGAGGTGCGAAAAGGTGTCTGGGAAGAGCTTTATGTGGCCAAGAGCGCTAGAAAAGACCTGAAGGCCCGGATCAGGCTGGGAAATCCTGTCAATGAGATTCTGGCCGAGGCCCGCCAGGAGGAAGTGGACCTCATCGTGATGGGTTGTGATCATTCCGAAGGCTGTCAATGGGAAGAACTGGGAGGGATACCCCAGAAGGTCGTCAACGCGGCCACTTGTTCGGTCCTGGTAGCCAAGGAAGAAAAAGAGGTAAACAAGATCGTCTGCTGCCTGGATCATGACCTGGTCAGCCAGCAGTCCCTTGAAATGATCAACCAGCTCGTCACCCTCCACCAGGCCAAACTCGAGATCATAGGGCTGACCGAAGGTCGGGAACTTAAGGCCGAGGTGGAAAGAAAAATGGACACCATCCTCCGATACTACACGGCACGTGGCCTTGAACCGTGGATTGAGATCGTCGAGTTGGCATCTCTCGATGCCTTCATCTCCCAGGAGGCCCAGTGGGGACTCATGGCCCTCTGGATGGGGAAGCGATCCATGCTGGAAAAGGTCTTTCCCAAGGCCAAAGTGAGCAGGCTGATCAAAGGCAGCGAATATTCAGTGCTTATCCTCAGATGACCGTTGAGGTTCGCAGGATGATGGGTTGGTTCAAGCAATACCTAAATCTTCAATACAAGCTCAATTTTTTTATCTATCTTGGCATATTCATACTGTTGCTGAATTTTCCGGTGCTCTACCTGGGCGTAACCAACGTGAATGATGGTATTCGACACCTCGAACTGACAGAGGACCTGTACAATACGATCCTGGAGATGAGGCGGTATGAAAAGAATTTTTTGCTGTACCATAACGCGGAGAGTCTCGAATCCACTAAATACTACCTTGACCTGGCAAGAAAATCCTTTGCCAAGAAGTTGACATACTTTGGAAAATTCTGTCCCCAGGTTGAATGTGTCCGGCTGGAACAGGGGCTCAGGGAATATTCCGCTCTTGATATGCTGAACGTTCCACAGTCGCGTAACAGACCCGGAAAGGCTGCACAGGAAAAGATCAGATCCGTGGGAAAGCAGCTGGTGGATGCCGCGGAAATCCTTCTGAAAGCTGAAAGAAGAAACATTGCAAAGGAGGCAAAAAACGCCTTGAGGTGGCCCCTTATTTTCATGGGAGCCATGTTTGTTCTGTTCATAACAGGAGCAAGACTGATCATCAAGAAAGTTGTCAGGCCCCTTGCCAAGATAGAGGGGGCCACAAGAAAGGTCGCCTTGGGGGATTTCAGCCCCATTTCTCATGTGGGCAGCGAAGAGAGCCAGGTAGACCATCTGATTATCGCCTTTAATCGAATGGCCAAAGAACTAGAGGCCAGGGAGGAACAGATCATCCACTCCCGAAAAGTCGCCTCCCTGGGAACACTTGTTTCCGGGGTTGCCCACGAATTGAACAACCCCATCAATAACATTGTGTTGACCGTGGACTCACTGGTCGGCAAGCGGAAGATTTCGGAGGAAAGGCGCTCCGACCTCTTGGAGGACATCCTGACCCAGGCACTTCGGGCCAGTGAGATTGTGAAAAATCTCCTGGAGTTCTCCCGGGCTGAAATATCCAGTTATATCCAATTGGATTTGGCGACCCTTTTGAGGGAAACCCTCCAGATCGCGAAGAATCACATGACCATGTCCAAGGTGCAGCTGCACGATGAGATTGCCGATGATCTGCCCAAGATCAACGGAAACCATCAGGGATTGCAACAGGTATTTCTTAACCTCGTCACCAACGCCGTCCAAGCCATGCCTGGAGGCGGCGATCTGACGGTTCACACCAGCCTGGAAAATGATAACAAGATAAAAGTCCTGGTTCTTGACACCGGATCGGGGATTGCAGAAGAACACCTGCCGCATATTTTTGATCCCTTTTTTACCACCAAGGATGTAGGGAAGGGAACGGGACTGGGCCTGTCGGTCAGTTACGGAATCATCAAAAAACACGGTGGCCAGATCACGGTGAAAAGCAAGCCTGGGAAAGGGACCGTCTTTACCGTTGTTCTGCCGATCTATAAAGGGCCGGCTTATTGACGAGCCAGTTTCAAAACGTTCAATTTTGTT
>CAYUCJ010000054.1:0-13156 GCA_964443285.1 uncultured Desulfobacteraceae bacterium
CAGAACAAATTGTGCTATCTTCATTGGACATTGCCCGAAATGCAGGTTCATGATACGAATCCGGAATGCTCTTTCGAAGTTTGCTCCGATTTATATGACACACACCCTCATTTGGGTCAAGGTGAAAAGCGGGAACTCGGCCCGTAACGTTCCCGATTTTTTTCGGAAAGCCAATGATCCCTGACCCCACTCAAGGGAGGAGGTGTTTTCTATCGGCAATCCTCATTTGAAAAACGGAGACAGGAGGTTGTGGTCATGAATGACTGCATAACGGAAACACTAAAAGTTCAAACTGCCCTTGAAAAATTCTGTGGATATTGTCGACGACTGTATGACAGGTATCTCGTGAGCGGCGTGGGAGGGAATCTCTCCATGCGTTCCGGCGAAGTGATTGATTTGACATCTTCCGGCTATTCTCTTGGCATCGGGAGAGGCTATTGATACCTGGGGCCGCCCGGCCCCGGACCATGAACGATTCAATGGCGGCAACCCGCGGAGGCAGATCCCCTGTTGACCCTGGCAAGCCTTTCCAGAAAACGGGCCCACCACCCCTTTTTCGTTGGTGGGATGTCTTGTGGAGTTGATAGCTTTTGAATTCGTTCTGTCCCCATATCGTTCTTTAATATAATACACGACTGCATTCTTTCAAGTAAAAGCGTTCACCGGAAAGGAATGGAGTGGACCTCCCGGTATGGTTTAATGCTTCTAAGTGCCCCGAGGACATAGGTGCCTGGCCCGTTATTCTTTCCATCGATATTGATTGACCATCAAATGCTTTCCTGTTATAAACAGAATCGAGCAATCTGAAAGGAATAAGCCCGAAAAGGATAAATATCAAATCAGAGCCCTAAGAAGAGGAGGGGAATCCAATGGCTGAAAAGAACCCACTCAAGGACAAGGTTATTCTCGCCGTAGACGATGAGCCCGACGTGCTCGAAACCATTGAAGAAGAACTGGACATGGTCCTTCTGCACAAGGCCACGGATTATGATACGGCTATCCAGTATCTCCTCAGCTATACCTACGATGTCGTCATCCTGGACATTATGGGGGTCAATGGCTTTGAACTCTTAAAGACATCGGTCTCCCGTGAGTTTCCAACGGTCATGCTCACCGCCCACGCCGTTACTCCTGACGCCCTCAAAAAATCCATCAAACTGGGTGCCCTCACTTTTCTCCCCAAAGAAAAGATGTCTGAACTCAGATCTTTTCTGGAAGATATTGTAACTGACAAAGGCGCATCCCTGTGGAAAAAGCTTTTTGATCGACTCGGCGGCTACTTCAACAAACGTTTTGGGCCCGATTGGAAAGAAAAAGACCGCTTTTTTCGGGAATTCGAAGAGGAAATGAAAAAGAGCGCACAGGTTTCCGAATAACCGCCGGTACTATGGCGCTGGTCCCGCAAGGAACAAGCTAAGGAACAAGCTGTGGAATATCTTTCGGGGTTAAGCGAATATCTTGAGGCACACTACAGCGAATCTATGTTTGATGCTGCGGCGAGGGAAGGCCTTCCCTGGGAGATGCACACACACTCCCTGGGAATCATAAGGGCTAGAATTACCAAGGTTCTCACCTATGACCTCAGGCTGGATACCGGCAGCAGCAAAGACGAGGTCTTACCCAAGATTCAAATCAAGTGTCTCTATCCGGAAAGGGCCGCAGATTCCGTTAAACCGCTCCTGGCAGTGGACAGGAAGGTCAGGGACCTCGAGTTCTCACCCCATCTCTCCCCACGGTACAGGCACCACGTGAAAAACAAGACCCTTTTTCCTCTGATGAAAGAAAAGAGCGTCTTGTTTTTCACCCTGCTCGGGGGAGAGATTATCAAGGGTATTGTGGCCGGGTTCACCCGATACGATATAACCATTCTCCTGAAACGCGCTATCCCCCTCACACTCCTGAGGCACGCTATCTATGACCTGCGGGACAAGAGAGGACGCTGCTATCTCAAATCTTCTCAGGAGAATCTCCAGGACTGGAAAAAAAGCAGCCTCTATGTCGAGGGAGCAACCATGAAGACCTCCTAAAACCCAGGCCCGGGGAACCACCTTCTCAATCGCTCGAAGCCGCGGAAAAGGGTTTTGTAAAACCGCAGCCCTTCTTTCGACAACTCAGAAACGGCGCACCGTTTTTCGGATGTTTGACACTGAGTACGGGAGTTCCACACTCGGGGCAGGTCCCATCATGGGGCTCATCCCAAGTGACAAAGTGGCATTTTGGATACGCGTTGCACGCGTAAAACTTCCGACCTCTCTTTGAAACCCTTTCAACAAGTGTCCCCGAACAGCCCTCTTCCGCACAGCCCACTTCCGTACTGATGGGTTCTGTGTGTTTGCACTGCGGGAAACTTTCACACGCCAGGAATCGCTGCCCTGACTTGTTGGTCTTGAACCGCATTTCGGCACCACACAGTTTGCAGCGCTTACCGGCCAATGCATTCACCCCGCCGGTCTCACCATTTTCTCCTATGGCGCGTGTGTTCTTGCAATCGGGGTATCCCGAGCACGCAAGAAAAACGCCGAACTTTCCACTCTTGCCCACCATGGGCTTCCCGCACAGTTCACACGCTTCTTCACCCGCTTTCACCTGAGGGGGAGCATCAACCTGAATATTTCCCTTTTCATCCCTGCTGAAATTGGCCGTGTTCTTACACTCCGGATAGCCGATACAGCCCAGGAACAGACCGTTTTTCCCTGATTTGATAGCCATCGGCCGTTTACACACCGAGCAGGAGACGGGGGTTACGATTTCCCCTTTCATTCCGGTTTCCGCCTTTACAAGATCTTTCTTAAATGAGTGGTAGAAATCATCCAGGACCTGGATCCACGGGATTTCTCCCCGTTCGATCTGATCGAGCTTTTCTTCCATCTGTGCAGTGAATGCCGGCTCCAGGATTTCTGGAAAATTCATGACCAGGAGATCCGTCACCAAGAGGCCCAACTCCGTCGGCCTGAATCTGCGTTTCTCCAGGTAGACATAATCGCGGGTGCTGATGTTGCTGAGAATCGCGGCATAGGTTGAAGGACGCCCGATTCCTCTCTCTTCCAGGGCCTTGATAAGTGTCGCCTCCGTAAATCTCGTCGGCGGCTGGGTAAAGTGCTGAGCGGGTTCCAATTCAATGAGTTTCAGGATCTCTTCTTCCTCTATGGACGGAAGCAGTGTGTCTGCACCGTTTTTCTCACCGGGGCTTCCATTGATGCCTTCTTCATACAGCACGGTAAACCCATCAAACAGTTTCACAGACCCCGAGGCCCTGAAAGCTGCCTTCTCGACTTCTATATCGACCTGCGTCTGGTCGAATACGGCGGGTGTCATCTGGCATGAGACGAACCGCTTCCAGATGAGGCTGTAGAGCGCCAGTTGATCTTTCCTCAGATACCTGGAAACCCTTTCAGGGCTTCGGGTTACAGAAGTGGGTCGGACCGCCTCATGAGCTTCCTGTGCCCCCTTTCTGCTCCTGAATCGATTGGGTTTGGACGGGAGATAATCCGGCCCGAAACTTTTTTTTATGAATTTCCGGGTCTGGGCGAGGGCCTCGTCCGAAACACGAAAGGAATCCGTTCTCATGTAGGTGATGAGCCCTATCTGGCCTTTACTGCCCAGTTCGATGCCTTCATACAGGTTCTGAGCAATGGACATGGTCCTTTTAGCAGAAAATCCCAGCTTTCGGTAGGCCTCTTGCTGGAGTGTGCTGGTGATAAAAGGAGGCATGGCATTTCGCTTCTTCTTTTTCTTTACGACCTTTTTTACCCTGAAAGGCTTACCGGAAATCCTTGAGATAATCTCCCGGGTCTCCGTCTCGTTTTTCAGTTCCTTCTTTTTCCCATCATATCCGGTGAACCTCGCTTTGAATGACGGTGGCACGCCGGCTTCAAGAAGCGCTGTGAGCGACCAGTACTCTTGTGACTCAAATCCCTGGATCTCCCGTTCACGATCGCATATCAATCTCAGGGCCACGGATTGTACCCGACCGGCACTTAGACCTCTTTTCACCCTCGTCCAAAGCAATGGCGAAATCTGGTAACCCACCAAACGGTCCAGGATACGTCGGGCCTGCTGGGATTCGAACTTATGCTGATTGAGGGCCTGGGGTGACGCCAGGGCGGCGTGAATGGCATTTTCAGTCAACTCATTGAAGAGCACACGATAGATATTCGCGGATCCTTCTTTCAACTCCTGGGCTATGTGCCAGGCAATCGCCTCCCCTTCCCGATCAGGGTCGGGGGCGAGGTAGATGGCGTCAGCGCTTCGACCGGCCTGCTTGAGTCCGCTGAGGATCTTCCCCTTTCCTTTGATGGTCACGTATTCCGGTGTGTATTGGTTTTCAACATCCACCCCCAGCTTGCTGACGGGCAGGTCCTTCAAATGGCCGACCGAGGCCATGATTCTGAAATCACTCCCCAGGTATTTTTTTATGGTCTTTGCCTTTGCCGGCGACTCAATAATCAACAGGTTGTTTCCGGTTCCTGACATTCAGTAATACTCCATTTAGAGATTTACCACGAACACTTCACGCTTTCTCAGCTTTTTCAAACTTCATACCGGGCATTTGTCTTACCAGGCCGCTAAGTTCCAGCCTCGTGAGTATCCCGAGGACCACTCCCGCTTCATCTTCCATGGACCTGATAATCTCATCGATGTGAACAGGATAGGGTCCGAGGCTCTGAAAGACACGTTCTTCATCGGGAGAGAGTTTCAAAGAGGGTTTTTCCTTTTTTCCATCCGCTTCAGCCCCTTTATTTGAAAGATCGAAACCCCTCTCGCTCAGGATATCATCCGCATTTTCGACAAGTTTTGCTCCTTGCTTGATCAGAAAATGGGTCCCTGTGCTCTTAAAAGAATCGATGCTTCCAGGAATGGCGAACACGTCCCGGCCCTGGTCAAGCGCCAAAGACGCCGTTATCAGGGATCCGCTGCGCATGGTGGCCTCCACTACTACAACGCCTTTGCTCATGCCGCTGATGATCCTGTTCCTGATGGGAAAGTTTCTCGGTTCCGGCGCCGTTCCCATGGGGAATTCAGAAATCACTGTTCCCGTTTCCAGGACCCTTTCCAATAGTCTTTTGTTGGATGTGGGATAAAGGACATCCACCCCAGTGCCAAGAACCGCCACGGTGAAGCCTCCTCCCATAAGACACCCCAGATGGGCATGTGAATCAATTCCCCGTGCCAGGCCGCTGCTGACCCCCATCCCGGCTTCCGCCATGCCCATGGCTATTTTTTCCGCCGCTCTGCGGCCGTAATCCGTCGCAATTCGGGACCCCACAATTGCCATGAAGTCCTGTTCGATGGGGATGGACCTTCCCATCATATAAAGGATAACCGGTGGATCGTGAATTTCCTTTAAGAGGCAGGGATAACCTTCGTGGGTGAAAGGGACAATCCTGGCACCGCGCCCTTCCATCTTTTTCCATTCCTTGTCAGGGTCAATGGCAAATACCTTTTCCGTGATGTTGCGAGCCACCCTTTCTCTCACCCCGGGCACACGGATCAGATCGGAGAAGCCCGCACGGAATATGGCCGCAGGGCCGCCGAACTGTTTGAGAAGACTCCTGCAGGCAATATTTCCCAGTCCCGAGACCAGGTACATGCAGAGCCAAGAATAGGTTTCGTTTGATGAAATCCCAGTCATCTCATGATTTGCAACTTTGAAATAATCATTATCCCGTCGACTGACGAGGGACGTGCCCGTTTAAGGGACGCGGTGAACTGCTGTTAAACGCCGGGATGGCCGGTATATAAAACAGACTTACAGAGGTTAGTCAAGGATTTCTTAGCGAAAGGACCGGAGCTGGAGCTTTCACTCCGTCCGGCACGGTGGAATGAACAAGAGGGCTCTGGGAGGTTTTGACCAGGCCCAGCTCTTCATGGGGGCACCGTTGGAAATGGCCTCTTTAGCATTGAGGACAACACCCGTAGCCGTATCTGCTGTTGTATCGAGGACCAGGCAATATCCCAGGACATAATCAGGCAGATCCGCCATTTCCCGAGACCCTGACTGCTTTTTCGAAATTTCAACAGCCCGCTTCTTCACAATCTCAAAAACCTGGCCCCGTCGAACGCCCTGCATGGAACCCAGCGGGAAATAGACGAAGGAGTACTGCCCTATCATTACCTTGTCTACCTCAATAGCTGAGATATGCGTCTCCAAGGCCTCCCTGGATTCTGCGAACTCGATACATGGGGAAACAGGGCGATAGGCCAGGAGTGGATCGCCGGTCCTGATCGTCTTAAAGGATTTGACGATCTCGCCTTTGTAGAGCCCGTCCCTCACCTGTTGCACAAGGCGAACCCTTCCGAGGACCGAAACGGTATATCCCATCTCTTCCCCCGTCAAAGGATCCCTGAGCATGTGAGAAATTCGACAAACCATGAATTGCTCGCCCATCTTTACGGGGGCCGTGCTGTTCATTTCCGTGTAGACGAAGTTCCCCTTGCCAAACATCATCTCGTCTCCTTCCCCTGAGACGATCCTTCCCAGGGGAATGACTTCACCCGTTGAGAGGTAGCCGGCGCCTTCCATGTTTTTCAGTGCAGAGAGGTCATACCCCTGTGGTTCAGCGGCAGTGGAAACGGTAATTCTTGGAGCGGCCTTTTGAACCGTGACCGGGGCCGTCTTCAAAACGGGAACGTTTTCGAGCAGCGTAATGACATCGCCGGGCTTCAGAAGATGAGGGTTCGTGATAAACGGGTTCATCTCCCACAGCTTGGGCCATAACTCAGAGTCACCGTAGACCTTTTCACAGATGTCCCATAGCGTATCGCCTTTCTGGACCGTGTATTGAAGCGGCTGAGCCAAAACCTGGCCCGTAAACGCCTGATGGATTCCGAGACAAAGCATCATTGAAAAGATGCACAGGTAGATTTTTCTTGTCATCATCACGACTCTGGCCTCGTATTGCAGGTTTCTTTAATCTCCAAGAGTTTTCGAAAGTTACGATGTTCCTTTTTTTTTGTCAAGGGGTTTTGCTTCCCTTTGGCGGTTGATCTGGTTCCCCATCCGATCACTTAAATGCAACCCTGTGAACATTCTGTAGGCCGCCCGAGAAACCTGCTTTTTCCCTTGACAAGTCCCGGCTTTAGGCCTAATTTGTCGACAAATATGAGCATTATCAAGTTATTTTGGTTAGTTATAATAGTTCCAAATAGAGAGCGCTTTTTTGTAGATGACACAACTGAAAGATGTTTATGCAAAAAAAGTGCCAGAAGAGATTTTCCGTGCCCATTTATGAATATGAATCCATTCATTCCGGCGAGGGCTGCCAAAGGTGCAGGAGATCCTTTGAGATGATCCAGGGTGTCGCCGAAATGCCCCTCTCAGCCTGTCCAGATTGCGGAGCACCTGTCAAGAAGGTTATGTCGTGGTGTCGAGCGGCCGTGCTGGAAACGTCTGAGGAGACGGGCAGGGTCGAAAAAAGGATAAAACAGTATGAGGCTGATGGGATGTGGAGCCACGCTGCCGAACTCGCTGACACTCATTCCGAAAAAACAAAGGACAAAAGCATGAAAACGAGGGCCCTGGATGACTATAAAAAGGCCGGCTACGACCCGCAGACCCTGGACAAGCATGCCAAGGGCTGACACATCGACTCTCACCGAGCCGATTTGATGTTGATGAAGGTTGAAAATCTCTGATCCAAGTCCTCTGTAGATACGTAAAGGTGTTCCTCCAAGAAAGACTGCCAGATGTTTCGCAGAACCGCTATGAGGGGCAAGGGCTTTTCCTTTTCGTCGGCCGAGCTAAGGCGAATCATATCGGAAACAAAAGCATCTTCATACCCAGGCATGCGGTAGGGGGGGCCTTTCTCCCCGGCCCTTAGACGAATGAAGACCGCTCTTGCCTGTTCCAGACGGATGCCTTCAAAAGAGAGGGGAAGCCCCAGGATTTCTCTGCTCCACATATTGAACAGAAGGGGATGAAACGTCATTCCCGGGGCATCAATCTGGTCACCGGTCAGACGAAAACGGTCTCCCAGTTTTTCAAAAAAGTGGTCCAGGATCTTGACCTGATCGAGGATATCCCGACACGCTTGCAGTTCTGAAAGGCTCCTGAAATCCCGGCAGCCTCCGGTTTCCGTGTGTCCGCTGAAGAACAGCGGCTTTTGGAGCGATAGTCCTTTAAGGGTTTGTCCCCACACGTCACCCCAAAAGTCAGCATCCAAGCCCTGCTTTATGAACCAGGCATCCTTGGTCCATCTCTCCAGCTCCCACCTGACCCTCAAGATCAGACCGAAGCCTGCGCGAAACACTGTGATGAGGGGGTATTGTTTCAAGAAGGCCAGGGCCCTGGAGGTATTTCCATTGGCAACCTTTTCAAGTGTGAGATTCAGGTAACCGGCCGCCTGCCGGCAGGTCTTGATCAGCACATCGAGGTCGTTGATCAATAAGCCGTCGGCCGACAGAATCTGATTACAAAGGCCAGCGAACTCAAGATAGAACCTGTCCTGAAAAAACGAATCTGGAGTCCCTGCAACCACTTTGGTAACCAGATCGACCCCTTCCAAGTGAAAAAAAGGAGACAGAGGAATTAATTCCTTCCCCACACCGTCCTCACCGATGGCAATGGCAGGCCCTTTCACTTCCTTTGCCTCCACGAGGTCTTCCCAATCCATTGGGCCGTATACCGACAGGGCCTCCTCAAATGGAAGGAACCCGTGCTCTGCCAGCCGAACACCTCTCATGCGGTACAACTCTTCCTCCAACTCTGCCGGCAGGACGCCTGCAAGCCCCTGTAGAATCGCCTGGTAACGCAGTTGATCCTGTTTTGCCATCCACCGCAGGAGACCTTCAATCGTTTCCCTCTGTTCGGGATCCACTGTCCGGATATAATAGGTCCCATCCAGGGTGAAAAACCCGTCCGGCAGTTCCTGATCGTCATCTTCTTCACTGATCACCACCTGAACGGACCGGAACAAGAAGTAAAAGGCCGTGCCCTGCCCACGGGCAAAGAGCCATTTCACCAATCGAGTGGGGTCCGCTTTCAAGAGCTGTGACAACCACAGATCCAGCTGATCCAGATCCATTCGATCTTTGCGCCAGATTTCCACATCGAAGAGGTATTGCCACTGTTCCGTGGAAGCCAGCTCCAGTACCGGCAGACATTCCCCTTCTCCGATTTTCTTGACGAGCCAGTAAAAATCTCCATGGGCAAGCCCTCGGACCAACGTCTCGGGGTCGGGATGATCCAGGATGCGATCGAGGGTCTCTTCCCCTGAAAGGGGATAGAGTTCCTTGACCTGGTAAGCATTCTCCGGTCGCGTTGATCTTTTTGTGGACATGACTTTCAGTTTTTTTCTTCTCAAACCACTTGCTCCCGTTAAAATAATGAAATGAGATGGCGGATCGGGGTTTTTGACTTTAACTGCACAACAAAAATATGTTATGTATACTTTCAACCTATGTCCAGACAAAAAGCGACCCCCTGTCTCAGGTAAATCGTCGCCATAAAGAGGTCTATGAAAAAGGATGGTTGATCTTATCGTAAAAGGCGGGGTTTTCATGTACCCCATCATTCTCTGTTCCATCATTGCGCTCGCCATATTCATTGAGCGACTCTGGTTTCTTCAGCGAAAGAATATCATCCCGGAGGAATTTGTCAGACAGGTGGATGATCTGCTCAGAAAAAACAAGATCGCAGAGGCTGCCTTTCTCTGCCAGAGTGACGCTTCCTCCATTGCGAAAGTTTTCCTCGCCGGTCTCAAGAACGCGCGAAAGGGCATGTGGCTTGTCAAAGAAGCCATTGAAGAAAGGGGCAGCAGGGAAGCCACTATCCTCGAAAGGAATGTGAACATCCTGGCCACTCTCGCCAATCTCGCTCCTTTGCTTGGTCTGCTTGGGACTGTCTCAGGGATGATTAAAACCTTCAACGCTATCTCGGTCCAGGGGATAGGGAACCCTGCCCCCTTGGCAGGCGGCATTGCAGAGGCTCTTTTGACCACCGCCGCCGGACTGTGCGTGGCCATTCCCACGCTGGTTTGTCATAGATTCCTAATAGACAGGGCCGGAACCTTCATCTTCGAAATGGAAGAGAATTCGATAAAACTTGTTGAGATTATGGAAGAATCAACTCAAAATACAGACTGAGACAGGCTATGCGCTTCAAGCGAATCCGAGATAATGAACCCATGCTTGGCATTGCCCCTCTGGTTGACATCGTCTTCCTGCTCCTGATATTTTTCATGGTCACTTCCCATTTCGACGTCGCCTCCGGGGTCAAGATCCGGCTTCCAAAGGCGGCTCAGAGGATATTGGACCAGAAAAGTGAAAGAATCATTCTCCTCGTGGACCGTTTCGGCAAGGTCTATCTCAAGGGAAAGCAATTAAACGACGAGGCCTTGCGAAAAGAACTGCGGCTTTCTGTGGAAAAAAAAGACATGATGCATCTTGTTCTTCAGGCCGATAAAGACACCAGGCATGGGAGGGTGGTCCAAATCATGGACATGGCAAAGATGGCCGGCATTCGATCCATTATCATTGCCGCCCGCCTACCCGTAGGGGGACATTGATTTGCCTTTGCATGAACTGCTCCGTCATTCTTGAAACGCTGTAAAAAAACTTGAAGGCTGAATTTGACCGTTCTCAAGAAAAAAGCTTTCCGGATCACTTTGGTGGCCGTCTGTATACTGGCGCCCCTGATCGCCTGGCTCGGATTTGGCCGGCACGGGTTTATTCACCTCTATGGCGTGGAAAGGGAACGACAGGCTTTCATTGAAAAAATCAACAAACTTACGGAGGAAAACCAGGCCCTGTTTGAAGAAATTCATCGGCTGAGGACAGACCCGAAGCACGTGGAAATGGTGGCAAGGAGAGAACTCGGCCTCGTGAAGAAGAACGAGGTGATCTACCGTTTCAAAGATACCAACAAGCCTGAAAAAAGTTTCGCAGGAAAGGTGTCTGCAGAGAAGAAAACTGATAAGCTCAACAGATTTTCTAAAGGAGAGGTGGGGGGAAATGGGACGATCAAATGACCTTTTTAAAGACATCTTGAAAAACGGACCGTCGCCGAGAACATATCGGCGCCTTCTTGAGCAGATGAAAGATGATGGACACACCCGGGAGGTCACCCGCGCATGCGTCAGTGGGCTTGAACAGGATCCCGATGATATGCCTCTTCGCCGGCTTCTGGCGCATTGCTATAAGGACATGGGTTTTTTATCCCTCTACGAGAACGAAATATGCCTTGTTACGGAAAAAATAGATAAATTGATCTCTATATTCAAAGAACAGGCAAAAATATTTGCAACACAGGGAAGAGTGGAAGAGGCGTCCAGCGCCCTGAAAAAATACATGGCACATTGCCCTGGGGACCATGAAGCCCTTGAAATGCTTGATGGTCTCGAAAAACCAGGAAGAGACGCCCAGGTCGACACTGTTCCCGCCTCCCATGAAGCCATACCCCAGGAAACAGAACCCGGAAAAATATTTCCCGAAATGGCCACCCGTACCCTGGCGGAAATCTATGTGACCCAGGGGCAGCAACAGGCAGCCATCGAAACCTATAGAGAACTGCTGGCGCGGGACCCGGGAGACCAAAAGGCAAGAGAACGCCTCCAGGAACTCGAGGGGGGAATGGATCTGGAAGAATTGATGTGGGAGCCCGTTTCAGAAGAGCGCGTCGGAAAAGAAAGAATGATAAGCGTTTTGGAGCGCTGGTTGGCGGAAATCCGAAGCCTTGGGGCGATCTGAGGAAATTTCTGATCAGGGGAAACGCCCTAAGTTGTGTAGAAAGTGGTAGACGACAATACCTACCGTCGTGGAGAGGTTCAGGCTCCTCACCCTTCCCCATATGGGCACCCTGTAGGCGGGATACCGTTCCAGGATCTCGTCCGGCAGCCCCTCTGTTTCTCGGCCGAAAAGTAAATAGTCCCTTTCCTGCGCCCTTGCCTCCGTATAGAGATCCTTTGCGTGACGGCTGAAAGCCAGCAGTCGGGCATGGGGCGCCAGATGTCTTAAGAAGGCTTCGAAGTCGACGTGATGCCTTATGTCAATCTCCGTCCAGTAGTCCAGACCTGCCCGTTTGAGGTGTTTATCGTCCACCTTGAAACCGAGCGGGTGAACCAGGTGAAGGGTCACCTCAGCGGCGCCGCAGAGTCTTGCGATATTTCCTGTGTTGGCGGGGATTTCAGGCTGATAAAGAACAATGTGAACCGGCGGAGCCTGGATGATCCTGTGAGAAATTCTAGTTATATCGCCGGGCATATTTTGAAGGGGTCAATCCGGGACCGGGTTTCGCATGTCCCTAATGGCGGCACGCTCGATTGCCAGACACCCAAGCTTCCCGAGGGTATTCAAGAGTTGCATTTCATCATGGGTGGGGACTTTTTTCGTTGAAAAATAGACCCGCAAAATGCAGTAGGTAGATTCATTGACCGTAAAAGGGATCCCAATGACCGAGCAGACGCCCTCTTTCCGGGCCGCCTCCACGTTCTGTATCCTGATATCGTTTTCAAAATCGTTGATGATGATCACGTCCCCCTGCATGATCTCCGTAATGCTCTTTCCGAAATCAATGGCACCCGAGTGAAGGTAGCCCTGGCTGAGGCCACAGCTTGCCACCACTTTCAGATCAAAGGTCCCCTTCTCGAGAACGCGGAGGGTGCTTCCCCTCGCTGAGGTGAGCTCGGATGCAAGGGAGACGATAAAATGCAGTATGTCTCCGAGCGGTACTTCTTCTCTGTAAATGAGGTCGGTGACCCTGACGAGAGAAAAGAAGAAAGAATCCGTCCTTGGTTGCTCCATTTGTCCTCCTCCGGTCAATGGTCGAGATGGTGCTGAAGGCAAAGCTTAATTAATAAGGTCTCAATGAACCGCAGTCCGGACACTGCCAATTCACACCGCTGCAGGTGAGTCCCCAGAGGTTTTCGTCCATACAGCTGTTACAAATCTGGAAGCCACAAGGGCACGTCCAACAGAATGGTTGCTCTTTACCACAGCAACTGCAGGGGTATCTTTTTCCCCTGGTCCTCTTATTGCGATTCTCCAGGCTGGCCAAGACCATCTATACTTCCAGTGTTTTTCCGGGTTTATCCTGTGAGGCGATAGTCACTTCCACACGGGTGAGCCCAAGCCTTTCAAGTGCGCGAACCGCCTGTTTGTAGGCTTTTTCAGGCCGGTTATTGATCTCACTGAGGTGGGCCAGGACCAGGTGTCTGAGGTT
>CAYUCJ010000055.1:0-13092 GCA_964443285.1 uncultured Desulfobacteraceae bacterium
AGGATTTTCTTAAGGCCCTGGCCATTGCCCCCAATGACGTAAAGGCCAACAACAATCTGGGCGTCTTCTACTGCGGCCGGAAAGACTATGACAGCGCCCTTCGTTACATCCGAAGGGCTTCCGGGGTCCACACCCTTTCCGGCCCTTATGGTGCCGTCGTCTATGGAAACCTGGGGTTCATCTACACAAAGAAGGGCATGCCCGAGGAAGCGGAGGAAGCCTATGTCAAGGCAAGGCGCATAATGGGATCGAAGTCCGTTTCCAGAACTGATCGCCGGGGATACGGTATAGGCTCTCAGGATTATGCCCTGACTTTGGAATTCAAACGGGACCGCGGGAACAGCGAATAGGAATTGCGCCATGCTCTCGTATGTTGGGATTTTTTACAACTGATAAATTATTTTACATTACCCCTCGGTGTTTGCTCATCGGCCCTCCATGGTTTATCCTTTTTTTCTTTTAAATAGAATAACATGGGGAGGCTTTGGAATATATTTGGCTATTTGGCATTTTTATTGCATCAAAGAAATCCAAACGTTGAAACAGGAATCGGATTTGTCATTGGACAACCTACAACCTGTCAGGAAAACCCCATGAAGACTGAAAACGCTTTTACCCTGATTGAACTCCTGGTTGCTTTCGTTGTGCTGGGAATCATGCTCGCTTTGGCCATACCGGCCTTTTCCAGATGGTTGCCCAATTATCACCTAAGGTCGGCTTCCGATGACCTACAGTCCGAATTTCAACTCACCAAGATGAAGGCCATCAAGGACAACGGTGAGTGGGCGCTCGTCTTCAACGCCGGGGCCGGGACCTACCAGGTGGTCAGTGGAGGCGCTGACGGAGACTATTCCACGGCGGGAGACAATGTGATCGACAAGACGGTAACCCTCTCCCAATACGGAAGCGGTACGGGTTACGGTCACGGGGCTGCTACGGCGGCCATCGGTGGCGGAGGATTTGACAATGAGATTACCTTTGCCGCAGACACAGTTGTTTTCAATGGCCGGGGAACGATCAACAACGCGACAGGCGGATATATCTATCTGCAGAACAATGAAAATGGAACGTACGGAGCGGGGGTGCTCAGCAGCGGCGTGATCATTTTGAGGAAATGGGCTGGAGCGGCCTGGGAATAAGGGGATGAGCAACATGAAACATAGGAAAAAGGCGCGCAGTGGTTTTACCCTCATGGAACTGCTCGTGGCCATGACCATCAGCGTGGTTGTTATGGCAGCGATCTACGGAACCTTCAAGTCCCAGGAAGATGCCTTTGTAATTCAGGATCAGGTGACGGCCATGCAGCAGAATCTCCGGGGGGCGCGTTACACCATCACCCGAGACCTGCAGATGGTTGGGTATTATACTGATTTCGATACGCGCACCTATACGACCATCGACTGGGATCCCACTTTTGCGGGACTTGAAGCCGTCCGTCCCATCCTCTACGGGAGGAACAACGACAGTGGGGCCGGCGTTGACGTCAAACCCGGAACGGATGTCCTGGTGATTGTCAAGGCGAGCAATGACCCTGCGGACAGCAGGCTGCTCACCGGTGGTGACGCCGTGGGTTCCAACACCTTAAGCCTCAACCCCTTTGACATCAATCTGGACGCCGCTACTTTCAAATTCGGCCTGCTGGTCAAGGCTGATCTCACCAGGGCGGAAATCTTCCAGGTACAATCCAAAGCGGGAAACGCGGTCACCTTCACCGCAAATCTACAGGAAAACTATGGCGCCGGTGACCAGGTGATTCGCGCAGATGTCATCCTTTACAAGATCAACGAAGACGCATTGCACCCCAGCCTGCAACGCAGAAATCTTGGAAACGACTTAGGTTACCAGACCATTGCCGAGAACATCGACAACCTCCAGTTCCGTTACGTCCTGAACACGGGTGCCGTCGTGGACAATCCGGCCGGCCAGGAGCCCAATATCAGAGCTGTCCAGTTTTTTCTCCTGGCCAGGACCAACAATATTAACCGTGGCTACACGAACCCCAACACCTACACCATGGCAGACCAGGCTGTGACGCCCAATGACGGCTACAGGAGGAAACTCCTCACGTCCCTGGTGAAGACCAGAAATGTGGGGTTATAAGATGAGACATGCATATTACGAGAAAAAGGTAGGAAAGATCGACCGACGGCAAGGCGGTTTTACCCTGGTGGAAATCATGATAGCACTGGTCATCCTGACTGTGGGGCTTCTGGCCATTGCCAAGATGCAGGTTTCCGCCATCCAGGGGAATTATTTCAGCAGTAATACGAGTACCGCTCTGAGCTTGGCAGATGACAAGATGGAGGACCTTCTCAATAAACCGTTTACGGATGCCGACCTGGTGGATACCCAGGCGGGAAATAACGGGGACCTCACTTCATTGGTGCTAAAGGACCATGAGGAGCTCAATGTGAATGACGCGGGAGTTGTCGGCGGGGGCCTCTATCACCGGGTCTGGAATATCGCGGACAACACCCCCATTACGGATACCAAGACCATTACCATCGTGGTCACCTGGGACAACGACCGCCATCCCGTTGTCTTATCCTCTATCAAACACCTGTAGCAACTGTGCCGAAGGAAGAGTTCATGAGAAACCAAACGACCAGTGAAAAACGAGAACAGGGAAGCATCACCGTAATCGCCCTGATACTGCTTGTGGTGCTGACCCTGATCGGTATCATGGCCAGCCGAACCGCCACGACCGACCTTCAGATTTCGGGAAACGAGATCCCTTACAAACAGAATTTCTTTGTCGGGGAAGGGGGAATAAACCGTGAATCTGCCGAGGTGGGAAAGGGAAATTACCCGGTCATTCAAATCAACACTGCGGCCACACTTGCCGATCAAACCGGGCAGACCAACGGAAATCCGCTTCCCCTCCCGAGACCACACGTCGTCGCCGGGACAGCCTACAACTTCACGCTGGACTACCTGGGCTTTTTTCTACCGCCGCCCGGTTATTCAGTCATCCATTTCAGCCGGTACGATTACGACATACACGCGACCGGGGGACGAATCAACGTGGTCTCCAGGTACTTCAAAATCGGCCCAAGAGCCGAATAGGAAAGCACCCGGAAATCGATACCTGGGAAGGAGACTCCTATGAAAAGAAATGCTCTCAAAGCACTATTCCTATGCTTCCTTGCTGCCTTTTTCACGACAATGAACGCATCGGCAGACGACACCGACGTGTACCGATCGTCGGTGAAAAACAATGCAATGCTGGTCATTGATACATCAGGGAGCATGTCGTGGCCGGTCTATAACGAAAATGAGGATTATGCGGCTTTTATGCAATGGATGCTGGACCCCAATGGAGACGGGACGGGAACGGGTGCTCTGGCATACGACGATGGAAATTGCTATCCCTATGGCGCCGCATCCAATTCCTGGTGGAACAATTACACCCGTCTGAATTCGGATCAGATTTACTTGGTCAGCACCTATGTGACCCAGCAGTTCATCAATTATACCGACTCGGCTGGGAATGCTCAGCAGGCCTCCACCCTAGACGATATCATGTGGAACACCGGCTCGGAAACGGACCGCAATAACAACAAACGATATCCGCTGATCCAGGGTGGTATCTTTGCACTCTACAACAGCAGCGGGATTCCCTGGACCCTGTCCGACATATCCTCCATTGACACGACAACCGTAACCACTGAACAGCATGTGGTGTTCCCTTCTGATATTCGGTTTCTTGAAGCGGTCACTCCTGCGTCCCCATGGAACACCATTACAGACAGTTACGGCGGAACCACGCTCCCCAATGCCCAGGACATCGTTCTGAGCAAGGAGGTGACGGATTCCCTGTCAGGTGTGGTCACCGATGTGGGTTTTGCTGGCTTTTTGAAATCCATAGGATTCTATTTTTCGGGTTTCTTCGAAAAAAACGCTTTTTCCCACTATCAGTTTACCGATGACCGTAGCCAGGCTTTAAATGCTTATGGAGGACAGCGGGTGTACCTGTTTGTCACGGGAAATTTCCTGAACTTCATCAAACTGGTGGAAGACTTCAAAGTGAACGGCACCCCTTATGCGTCCTGCGCTTACGGCCTGCCTTCCACTTACTCCGGACAGACCAGCCGGGCGTGGAGATCCATCTGCGACAAGTCCGGTATCGCAGGGGGGACCACCAACACCTGGACCGAGGTCAGCATTTCGAGGATCCAGAACCAGCAATACGGTTACGACTACTCCCCCAACAGGAATGAGACGAACGGCACCATAGACCTTGCCGCATACGGAAATCCGAAATCATTGAAACTCTACTTCTCAAGGCTTGACGTTGAAAATCGGAACACGGGATCGAGCACCTGCAGCAACAACAATTCCAACAACGACGGCGTCTTTCTGGAGGATCAGAACGGCAATATCCTCACCATGGTCTCGAGTCCCGATTCGGGCATTGAAGAGACCTCAGGAGGCCTGCTTTACGGCGCCGACGCCAGCGGGTGGACCGGCGTGTACGATGTAGACGGCGTGACGTCGGTCACGGTCAAGTTTCACGTGGATACTAACGGCGGGAACAATTGCAGCGGCTCGGACTACGGCTACCGCATCAACAAGATTCAATATTCCACTTCTGTACCGGGAGAAGCCATTGTTACCGGCGAGCCCGCATTTGAATGCTGCAACGGCGCCGGAGGCGAAGGATTCAAGATAAAGTCCAGGATGGACGTGGCCAAGAACGCCATGGAACACGTGATTGAAGAGACCAAGGACAGTATCAACTGGGGACTCACCCGTTTTAATGGAACCAGTGGCGGGACGGTTCTTGCTCCCCTGGGCTCGTCCGTCGACACGATCCTGTCCCAGATCGACGGCCTGATTCCTGATGGGTCGACCCCTCTGGGTGAGGCTATTGAGGATGCATACAATTCGGACTATACCTTTCTGAAGGCGAACAGTTCCCTCGCCTCATGCTCGAAAAATTACATCGTGGCCATGACGGACGGATTCCCCAACTACGACACGGATTGGAGCAGGATCAACGATAATACGGCGGCACATTATAGTAACCCGACTTTCGGCTTTTGTGCGGGAGGCTATGGTGCGTGCAGCGCTTACGGCGACGCGGACAACTGGACATTTGATGGAAGCAACAATCATTTGGACGATGCCGCCTACTGGATGTTCCACGAGGCCACCTATCTGCATACGGTACATTCCATTTCTTTTGGGCTGAACAATCCCATGCTGGCGGATGTAGCCGATTCGAGCCGAGGCAGGTACATACCTGCCTACAACGAACAACAGGTCATCAGTGCCTTTTATAGTCTGGGACTCACCATGAGCAGCTCCGTTTCTTTTACGGCCCCGGTGGTCTCGGTTGATGAAACCAACAGGACCCAGAGCGGCGATAAACTCTACATGGCCTTTTTCAAGCCCGTACAGAACGACTACTGGCAAGGAAACCTGAAAAAATACGGATTGGACTACCAGATCAGGACGGACTGCAGCAGGGCAGATCCCGAATGGACGGTTATTGATGAAAACGCGTTTGTTGCCGGAAACTGTGACGGATCCTTCAAGACCACTACCCAGTCCTACTGGTCAGGGACCACTGATGGCGGGGAAGTGGATAAAGGGGGTGCCGGCGCAAAGCTGAAGGATGCCCTGGATGCTGTTCCCCTTGCCACGGGACCTTACTTTGCCTTCCGTGATATCTACACCTTTAGCGGTAGTGCATTGGTCCCGTTCAACGCCAACACCGTCAGCAACGCGGACCTCGACGTAACCACTGATGAAGACCGCTACAAAATTATCAACTTCATGTATGGATATACTTATGCCACAGAATCAAACGGGGACCCTGTGGCGAAGCGAAGCTGGATCCTGGGGGACATGATCCATTCGGAACCGAAAATCATTGACTATCTCACTTCAACCGGCGATCTGGCCTACCGTCTTGTAGCCATTGGCGCCAATGACGGGATGCTCCATGTTTTCCTGGATTCTCCGGTCACGGCCACCATCGCAGGAAAAAGCCACACAGCCGGGGACGAGATCTTTGCTTTTGTTCCTTCGGACCTCCTTCCCAATCTCAAGATCTTTGAAAATAGTGACGAACATCCCTACATGGTAGACGGCTCCTGCAACCTCCTCCGCACCACGACCAAGACCGGGAATTATTACGACAAGACCCTGGTCTTCGGGGAAAGGCGCGGCGGGAGGAGCTACTGGGCCCTCGACGTAACCCAGCCGGATCCGAGCCTCTGGACCGTGAAGTGGCACATAGAGGGGGGGACAGGTGACTATACGGAAATGGGCCAGTCCTGGAGTAAACCCTATTTTGCCAAGATCAGGACGGCCTCCGATACGGTGAAAGATGTTGTCATTTTGTCCGGGGGCTATGATCCCTTGGAAGACGGTTTTCCTGAAGATTTCGATGACGCCAACAACAATGGTATCAGAGATACCGGCGAGTCCTATACAGAAACTGCCGGTGGAACAGGCGGAGCCTATGACAAATTTAATCCAGGAAGCGACAGTATGGGCAGGGGAATCTATGTGGTGGACCTCAGCGATGGCACGGTCCTGTTCAAGGCCGTCTATGGCAGCACAGACGTCACTACGGGAATCGATCAGCAGTACTTGGAAATGAAGTATAGTTTTCCCGCTGATGTGTCGGTCATACCCTTCTCAGGCAGCAAGATGATCATGTATTCCGCAGATATTTACGGGCAGATCTGGAAAATCACGTATGATTATTATGGAGATATGATACACACCTATACCGATGTTAACTCCACCAAGTGGCAGATAAAACGTATCTTTACCGCCAACCCCGGATCGTCTCTGGCCGCCAACACGTATTCGGGCGATCCCGATGCCTTCAGGGCCGGCGGCACCCTGAATACCAGTGACCAGGGCAGAAAAATGTTCTATTCGCCTGATGTGTCATACTTCGGCAATTGCTGGACCTCCAAACCTGCCCTCTACTTCGGGACCGGAGATCGTGCCCATCCCAGATACGCAATGACTTCAAACCGATTCTACATTGTTGCCGATCATAACACGATCGCCAATGAGAATGATCTCCTGAATCTCACCTGCGATGAACTGGATGAACAGGCGGATTCCAACGGAGACGGGACAGTGAACAGCCTTGACACCACCAGAAAGCAAGACCTGATGGCTGTGATCGAGGATGAAACCATCTCCAGGGGTTTCTACCGCGTCTTGGATGCGCAGGGACAGTGCACGGACGAGTCCGTTAGCCACACCGGAGAAAAGATCCTGAGCCAGCCCACGGTATTTTTCAAAAATGTGTATTTCACCTCCTACAGCCCTATCTTCGATGATCCCTGCAATCCCAACGGCAATGCCTTGGTCTACGCACTGGACTATTGCTGGGGAAAATCAGTCTTTAATTACAATGACGAAGGCACCAACCCGGTGGTTAGGAACATCAGGGATACCTACCTGCTCCTACAGAATAGCTCCATCCCCTCGGGGATCCGCGTGGTGACCAGGGGCGGACATGCGGCAGGACTCATAAGTGCCGGTGGGGCCGTCAGCGGCGTCGGCGAGGATCAAAGTACCAACATCCCGGGGCCTCCCGGTGGAGTATCCCAGATATTGTGGCAAACACGCTAGAAAACATCAAATGGAGTCAAGCAATGAAGAGAAACTTTCTCAGAAAGGCAACATTGTTCTTCCTCTCCCTGGCCGTGTGCTTCTCCCTCCTGAGCACCACCGATTTGTCGGGAGCTGCGGAGCCTGCTCTCTATAGGGTGACCGGACAGATAACCAGCTTACAGGGAACGGTGATTACCCTTGACAAGAACGAAACCTACTATCCCGTTTCAGAAATATATCTCCCCGCATGGGCCAAAGTAGGTGAAAAAGTAAGCTTGGGTTGTGCAAGGAAAGGGTATACGAATTACTACTATAACATTTTGAAATCGGGGCAGAAGTATACGACCCTGGAAAATCCTTCCTCCGCGAAGATGGAAAAGCGGTAATCGAAACCCTGGCATGAAGAAAATCAGCGTACATTTTGGTTCGCCACGATTCCTTTCCGCTGCCTCCCGATGTTGCGGCCGCAATGTGGTTTAGCGGATGAGCCGTTGATCTCTTCCAGAAGGGTGCCGAATTCCTGAGAGAAGGGAAACTGGCCGAGGTCGCTCTAATGTTCACGGATGTTCTCAATATCAACAACAAGAACGCGGACGCCCACAACAATAGAGGGTTTACCTACTACGAACAGGGCAAGTATGCCCAAGCGGAAGCGGATTTCAAAGATGCGCTCAAATACAACCGGATCGATGAAAAGGCCAACAATAACCTTGCGCTCGTCTATTATGCGTAGGGAAAGTATGACCAGGCCCTCCTGTCCTTTCAGCAGGCCGTCACCCTTGACCCCAATTTTAATTACACCCACTTCGTTCTCGGTCTCGTCTACCAGAGAAGAGGGGATCAGAAGCACTTCATTGAGAGCCCGGAAACCAGCTGCAACCTCCACAACACGTCGGCCTGCAATGCCCAAGGAACTGGGGGTACGATAAAAACGCAGCGAAGCGGACTTGTCCGCCTACTGTGTGTGGCTGAGATCCGGCTATCGGAGTTCACTTTGCCTCTCAAGTAGCCAAAGCCATTTCCTCGTGGTATATTGCTCTTCATGGAAATCCCAAGAAAGGGTCAGACCGTTGAACTGGAAATCGAGCGAATGGCTTATGGGGGCAAAGGTCTGGCCCGCACAAACAACTTTGTCATCTTCGTCCGGGGGGCTGTGCCCGGAGACCTCGTGCGTGCCGTCATCCACAAGAAAAAAAGGAGCTTCGCAGAGGCCAGGATCCTTGAAGTCCTCTCGCCTTCCTCGGATCGGGTGGATGCGCCGTGCCCTTACAGCCTTTACTGTGGGGGCTGCCAGTGGCAGCACATTCGTTACGAAACCCAGCTCTCCTACAAGAGATCCCACGTCAAAGAAGCAGTGGAACGCATCGGGGGCCTGATGGACATACCCGTCCATCCCGTGTTGCCGTCCAACAAACCATTCGCCTACAGGAACAAGATGGAATTCTCCTTCTCAGACAGGCCATGGCTCCGTCCCGAAGAGATGGAGACGGGGAAGACCCGGCCCCCCCTGGCACTGGGTCTTCACATCCCCGGTGGTTATCAGAAGGTCCTGGATATGGAAGGGTGCCTGCTCCAGGAAGGACTGGGAAACGAGATTCTCTGCAGCATAAAGAGATTTGCAGGGGAAAGCGGCGCCCCGGCTTACGGCCTCAAGAGCCACAAAGGTTACTGGCGTTTTCTCACCCTCAGGTATTCCGTCGCGCATGACCAGTGGATGGCCAACGTCATCACTTCTGACAAACGGCCCCGCGTCATGGAATCACTGGCGAAAGAACTGGCTTCCGGCTTCCCCCGCTTGGCGACCGTTGTAAACAATATCAATAACCGGAAGGCCTCCATCGCCGTCGGCCAAGAGGAAAAGGTCTATTACGGCGAGGGTTTCATCAAAGACAGAATCGGCCGTTTGAATTTCCGCATATCACCTAACTCCTTTTTCCAGACCAACTCGAGAACCGCCGAGGACCTCTACGGCAAAGTGGTGAAATATGCCGAGTTGACCCCTGCTGACAGGGTACTGGACCTTTACAGCGGCACGGGGACCATCCCCCTTTTCCTGTCCGCCCGTGTCAAGGATGTGGTCGGGATTGAAATCGTTGAAAGCGCCGTCATGGATGCCCGGAAAAACGCACTGGCCAATCATATCGACAATTGCAGCTTTATCTGCGGAGATATTCGAGAGGCCATGAAGTCCCTCTCCCACAGACCGCAAGTCCTCATCATTGATCCACCCCGTGAAGGCATGCACAAGGATGTCCCGGTTCAGATTCTCGACCTGGCCCCGGAGAGAATCGTCTATGTGTCCTGCAACCCCACCACCCTGGCGAGGGATCTGGCCCTCCTTGCACAGCAATACGCAATCATCGAGATACAACCCGTGGATATGTTTCCCCATACCTATCACATCGAGGCGGTGGCCAGGCTGGTGAAGAAGGAATGATTTTCCCTTAACCTTAATACCGGCAAAGGGACGGTGAAAAAAAGATTGACATTTTTTTCTGGAACTATATGATCGATACCTTGTTTTATCTTTTTAAATATCGACGCCCTTTTTTGGGACCATTTACAGGTGAAGGAGGTGATGACGGATGATGAGAATAGCGCTCCATGTACTGATCGATCCATGTTCTCTTTGCCCGGCAAAACAATCTTTTTCCCCTATGCCTATGAGTGCTTCCAAACCTTCGAGAAAAACGGAAACGGAAGAGGAGTGCGGCCTGTGATCGGACTTTAACATTTTCCCCACTCAAGAAGGTTGTTGAAAGCATCTCACCGGTCTGGGCTGAGATGCTTTTTTTGTGTTTATCTGACTACCAGGACACCAGGGATGACGGCATGATTGTTCAAGTTGAGAATATCCCATTTTCGTCCGGTTATACTGTCTGAAGAGAAAGGAATAAAATGAAAGTAATCGTACATGACAACCAGATAGAAAAGGCCATCAAGGATCTCAAGAGAAAATTGACCAAAGAGGGTTTTTTTTCCGAGATCAAAGAAAGGCGTTTCTATGACAAACCCAGCGTTCAAAAAAAGAAGAAACAGGCAAAAGCCGCCAAAAGACGCCGAAAGAGGATGAGGAAATTTTAGTTTTACGGGCGCCCAATCCCATTTCATCTGGCGATTTAAAAGCCCGGGACGGCTATCTTTTGAAGCCGTTTATTTTGTTGATTTTTAAGCATTTAACCGGTTTTTTTCTTGACAAAACCGGGACGAGAATGTAAATACGCACCACTATCATTTCCTCGGTCCAAGAACTTCCAATCTCCTAACGAAGAGGCTTAAACCTATGGAAAACAGGGCAAAATCGTCCGAAAAATCGACCAAAGGCGGATGGATTTTTCTTCTCATTGGGTTTATTGGCGCCCTGATCACCGGATGGGTTGTCTTTCCGATGGTCCTCTATTCAAAACAACCCCAACCAATGAACTTCAATCACGCACTCCATCTCAATCCTGAAAAAGTCGAAGGCATCGATGGCGACACAGAGTCGGAAAGGTGCGCTTTCTGTCACGAGTTTCGTGAGGACGGCACCTACGCCGGAATTCCAAAACTGAGCACATGCACCCAATGCCATGATGATCCCGAAAGCCCCCTTGGTGATTCAAAGGCTGAAGCCGAATTCCTCAAGAAATATGTGGCCACCAACACCGAGATACCCTGGTTGTCCTATTACAGGCAACCCAACTGTGTCTACTTTTCCCACATAGCCCACGTCAAGATGGGCGAAATGGACTGCAAGACCTGCCACGGAGATTTCGCAAAGCTCGCGCAACTGCCTCCCTACGAGGCCAACCGGTTGACGGGTTACAGCATTAATATCTGGGGAAAAAGGATCTCCGGTTACAAGAAGAATTCCTGGGACAGAATGAAGATGGACGATTGCGCTGAATGCCATACGAAGAAGGGGCAGGAAAAGAATAACGCCTGCTTTGTCTGCCACAAGTAAGGGCTAGGGGAAGATTATGGAATTGAACAGACGAAATTTTGTGAAGCTTCTTGTCGGTGGTGTGGTCGGAATCCAGCTGACGCCTTTACCATGGAAATTGACTGATGATACTGCCATCTGGACACAAAACTGGCCTTGGGTTCCCGTGCCGCCCGTAGGCGCGTTCACTAGTGTCAAGTCCGTTTGCCTCCTCTGTCCGGGCGGTTGCGGAATAGACGTCCGTAAAGTGGACGAGCGTGCCGTCAAGATTGAAGGCAGCACCGACTATCCCGTCAACCCGGGAGGAATCTGCCCGGTGGGGATGGGGGGATTGCAACTGCTCTATGACGAAGACGTGCGCTTCACGCGCCCCATGAAGCGGGTTGGTCCCAGAGGTGCCGGTGAATTTATGGATATTTCCTGGCAGGAGGCTATCGACATACTGAGCACCCGGATATCGACTCTGCGTTCCCAGGGAAAGGCGGAGGCCCTGGCCGCTGTGGACGGTCATTTCACCGGATCTTCCATGTCGGTTATGATAAAACGTCTCATGAAGGCCGTCGGCAGCCCGAACTATGTCAGGGTTCCTTCCATCCAAGACACCTATTCCATGGCCAACAGGCTCATGCTCGGCAGCGATGGTCCAATGGCCTATGACCTGGAGAACGCAGACTATGTCCTCAGTTTCGGGAGCGGACTCCTCGAGGGATGGGCAGGTCCCGGTAGGGTCATCAACGCCTGGAGCATCCTCAGGGAAAAGGCCCTCAGGAAAAAAGCAACGGTTGTCCAGATCGGATCCCGTGCATCCAACACCGCTTCCAAGGCGGACCAGTGGGTGGCCGTCCGACCCGGGACTGAGGCGGCCCTGGCCCTTGGGATGGCACACGTCCTCATCAAGGAAGGGTTGTTTCATACAGGATTCATCCAGGGACACACTTCCGGTTTTGAGGACTGGCGTTCATCGGATGGCACCAATCATATAGGCTTCAAGACCCTGGTGATGAATCAATACGCCCCGGCACAGGTGGAACAGATCACCGGCCTGAGTAAGTCTGAAATTCTCTCCCTGGCTCTGGGGTTTGCCAAGGCCAAGGCGCCTGTCGCCCTTTCCGGAAAGGGAAAAGGGACCCTGAACGGCAGCCTTTACGAGTTCATGTCCATCATGGCCCTGAACGCTCTCTCCGGCAACATCAACCAGCCTGGCGGTGTTGTTGTAAGCGAGCCTCTGCCCCTGGACAAACTGCCCGAGTTTGAACTTGATGCTGTCGCCAGTAAGTCAATCACCACTCCTCGACTGGACGGCGCGGGAGGGGCGGCCTATCCTTTCTCAAAGGGCCTTATCGACAATCTTGCCACGGCCGTCAACGCAAGTTCGGTTTCACCGGTGGACACCTTGCTGGTCTTTTCGTCCAACCCCGCCTTTACGTTGCCCGACGGGAGAAACTTTTACAAAGCCCTCAAGAAAATACCTTTCATTGTGAGCTTCTCCCCTTTTCGGGATGAAACGGCCAATATGGCTGACCTCGTGCTCCCCGATCACACCTATCTGGAAAAAATGGATGATGTGGTCTGGCCGGCCG
>CAYUCJ010000056.1:0-8221 GCA_964443285.1 uncultured Desulfobacteraceae bacterium
CTTCGGGGAAGAACGCATGACCGCCGCGCTGTTGGACCGGCTCACGCACAAGGCGCACATCTTTCTGGCCACCGGCGAGAGCTATCGCTTCCGCGAAAGCCAGAGAAGGAAACAGCAGAAGACGACATCGAAGAAACCCAAACAGGAAACCTTTTCCTTTATGCAAGTAGCCGGAAAATTCAAGCTTCCCTCGTTTGACCTTTTGAAAGAACCTCCTGAGCCGACAGGCCAGTCCGTGGAAAAAGAAAGTCTGGAGATGAACGCGCGCCGCCTGGAAAAAAAGCTCATGGATTTCGGCGTACAGGGAGAGGTGGTGGAAATCCTTCCCGGACCGGTCATCACTATGTATGAATTCAGGCCCGCACCTGGGATCAAGATCAGCAAGATAACCGGTCTGGCCGACGACCTGACTCTGGCCCTGAGGGCCCCGAGCGTACGCATCATCGCCCCCCTGCCGGGCAAGGCCGCGGTCGGCATCGAGATTGCCAATAATAAAAGGGAATCTGTCTATCTGAGCGAAGTGCTTCAAAGTGATGCTTTCATTGAAAGCACCTTCAAACTTCCCATGGCCCTGGGCAAGGATATCACCGGCCTGCCCTATATCACCGATCTGACCAGGATGCCTCACCTGCTGGTGGCCGGAGCAACCGGGACGGGCAAGAGTGTTTCCTTAAACGCCATGATCAACAGCCTTCTCTTTAAGATCTCCCCGGATATGGTCCGGTTTATCATGATCGACCCGAAGCGAATCGAACTCTCGATCTATAAAGATATTCCTCACCTGCTCCACCCGGTTGTAACCCAGCCCAAGGAAGCCACCAGGGTCTTAAGATGGGCGGTAGAAGAGATGGAAAGGCGTTATATGCTTCTGTCCGACCTGGGTGTACGCAATGTAGACGCTTATAATCGCAAAATCCTGAAAATGAAACCGGAAAAAGAGGGCCCGGATACCGGGGGCGGGCCGGAAAAACCGAAAACCCTTCCCTATATTATTCTGATCATCGATGAGCTGGCCGATCTGATGATGGTCAGTTCCAGGGATGTGGAGGAGGCCATTACCCGCTTGGCCCAGATGGCCAGAGCCGCCGGTATTCACCTTATTATCGCCACGCAGCGTCCTTCGGTGGATGTCCTGACCGGGATTATCAAGGCCAATTTCCCCACCCGCATATCCTTTCAGGTCTCCTCCAAGGTGGATTCCAGGACCATCCTCGACGGCATTGGCGCGGAACATCTGCTGGGAGACGGGGACATGCTTTTTATGCCCCCGGGCGTGGGCCGTCTGATGCGTATCCATGGCGCATTTGTCTCTGAGGACGAAATCAAGAGCGTCACGGATTTTCTTCGGGAACAGCAAAAACCGGAGTATGACGAGAGCATCCTCTCTGCCGCTCAGGAGGAAGCCGAGGATGAAGGGGAATTGGAAAGAGACGAGAAATATGACCAGGCCGTGGATATCGTCCTCCAGACCGGCCAGGCCTCCATCTCCATGATCCAACGCAAACTTCGGGTGGGGTACAACCGGGCTGCGCGGATGATCGAAGTCATGGAACGGGACGGCATCATCGGCCCTTCCGACGGTGTTCGCCCGCGGGAAGTCTATGGAAAGAGCGGGTAACTGATATGAACAGGTTTCTCCCTTATATTGCCCTGTCATTGCTGTTGTGTTTTGCCTCTCCCACTCCGGCCCAGCAGGATGCCGGCACGCTGATTGACAGGATGCAGGAAAAATATGGTGCTCTCAAGGCAGCGAGCGCCCCTTATACCCGGGAAGTCATCAGCCGTTCCACGGCCATGATGGGGGGAAAGGTGACCGGCGACCTGGCATCCGGCCGGCTGTTTTTCCAGGCACCCCATTTCATGCGCATGGAACAGGAAGATCCCACCCACGAGATCCTGGTCACGGACGGCCACACTCTCTGGTGGTATCTCCCTGACAAAAAAACCGCTTACAGGTACCCCGCGGATAAATTCGGCAAGGAACTGACGGTCCTGGGCGACCTGTTCCAAGGCCTCAAGAGCGTGGAAAAGCGTTTTCAGATCGCCCAGATGGATCCCGGCAAAACGGATGGTATCAGACTGAAACTCACCCCCACCCCCCCCTGGGAACAGGTTGACCACCTGGTGCTCGGCCTCTCCCGCTCCTTTGACATCCAATTCCTGGAAATCCACAACCTCCTTGGAAGCATCACGCGTTTTACCATCAAAGACCTTAAACCGGCAGGTCCCTTTGAGCCGGGGTTTTTCAGGCTGCAGGTTCCGGAAGGTGTGAAGGTGATTGAAGAAGATTGACGGGTTGGACAGCAGTTATTCACCCAGGTAGGCCTTCTTGACCTGTTCACTTTTCAGGAGCGCTGAAGCCTTGTCTGAGAGGACAATTCTGCCGGTTTCCATGACATAGCCGATGTCGGAATGGTTCAGGGCCATGTGGGCGTTCTGTTCCACCAGAAAAATGGTCGTGCCGCGCTGGTTGATGGTCAGAATAGCCTCGAAGATCGTCTGGACGAGTTTCGGGGCGAGCCCGAGGGAGGGTTCGTCCAGCAATAACAAACGCGGCCTGGACATGAGTGCCCTGGCCATGGCCAGCATCTGTTGTTCTCCGCCGCTCAGGGTCCCTCCCAACTGGTTGCTCCGGCTCTTCAGGATGGGGAAAAGCGTGAAAACCCATTCCAGGTCTTCCTGTATTCCACCCTTGTCGGAACGCAGGTAGGCGCCCATCTGGAGGTTTTCAAGGGCGGACATGCGGGGAAATATCTGCCTCCCTTCGGGCGTCTGGGCGACCCCCCTGGCCGCCACCTGTTCCGGCCTGAGATGTTGAATCGGCTGATCATCAAAGACGATCTCCCCTTTGGATGCGGGCTGGACGCCGAATATGGTCAGTAGCGTTGTTGATTTGCCCGCCCCGTTGGCCCCGATCAGGCAGGCAACACCACCACGAGGAATGGACAACGTGATGCCCTTTAGGGCATGAATGTTTCCATAGTAGGTGTGGACTCCTTCAAGTTTAAGAATGGGACTCTCGCCATTCATGGTCTCAATCCTCGGGGCCCTTATGATTGCCTGCATGGAGTTCCCGCTTTCGTCTGGATGCCGGGATCAGCCCTTCGGGCCGAAGCACCATCATGACGGCCATGGCCAGTCCGAATGCGAACATACGATAGGCCTGGAGTTCTCGAAATACTTCAGGCACCGCTATCAGAACCACCCCTGCCAGGATGATGCCGGGGATGCTCCCCACGCCGCCCAGGACAACGATGCAAAGGACGATGCACGACTCCATGAAGATGAAAAAGTTGGGGTTGGTGTAGCTCAGTTTGGCAGCGAAAAAGGCGCCGCCCACCGATGCGAACGCGGCGCCCATGGCGTAAGCCAGGAGCTTGAGCCACGTGGTGGGAACGCCGGAGAGCTCGGCCGCCACCTCGTCTTCACGGATGGCCACCCAAGCGCGGCCGATGCGGGATTTGTCGAGCCTGTTCACGGCAATAATCGTGAGTACGGCCAAGATGAAGATCAGGTAGTAAAGAGCGGGGAGAGACTTCAGCTTGAAGACGGCCCAGCTCAGTCCACCGTCGTCCAGAGAGGGGTAGTAGAGCAAGGGTTTCTGCATGCCGAGGAGACCGTTGGGGCCATGGGTCAGCTTGTCCCAGTTGTTCAGAACCAACCGAACGATCTCACCGAATCCCATGGTGACGATGGCCAGATAGTCACCGCGCATCTTCAGCGTGGGATAGCCTATGATACACCCCAGAACCGCTCCCAGCACGACACCGATAGGTAAACAGGTCCAGAACGAGAGGCCGAAATGGAGATTGAGCAAGGAATAGGAATAGGCCCCCACGGCGTAAAAGGCGATGTAGCCCAGGTCGAGCAGGCCGGCCAGCCCGACGACGATATTGAGCCCCAGGCCCAGGACCACGTAAATGAGGCAGGTGATGCCCACATCGATCATGTAGCGGTCGGCCAGGAGGGGAAAAATGACAACCACGAGCACCAGAGAGGAGATGTAATAATTCCTGGGAATCTTTTTGAGGTTGCTGGAGGCAGGGCTGAAAAAGGAAGAGAGCCCCGAGGCGGATTTGCGGTACCCACCTGTGCGGCGCACTATCTTGCCGATCAGCCCGATCGCCAGTATCCCCACGAATATTCCCCACACACCAAAGGCCCTGCCGGCATGGAAAGAGGTGGTGGGAAAGCCTACCATGGGCAGGATAAGGATAGCCAGGAAAACGGAATACACCAAGAATTTTTTGAGGTCGCTTTTCAGCATTTCTAGACTCTCGTGTCTGCCACATCTTCTCCCAGTATACCGCTGGGCTTCAGGTACAATACCAGGATCAGCACGATAAACGTGGTCACATCCTTCCATTCACTGGGGAGGAAGGCCGACCAGAGTACCTCCACACCACCGATGATCAATCCCCCCAGCATGGCCCCCGGTATGGAGCCGATACCCCCTAGGATGGCGGCGGCAAAGGCCTTGATCATGTAAATGAAGCCCATGTCGAACCGGACGGAACCATAGTAGAGGCCCACCATGACACCGGCCGCCGCGCCCAGCGCGGGACCAATGATAAAGGTCACCCGAATGGTCCTGTCGATATCAATACCGCACATCCTCGCCATGGTCCTGTTCTGGGCGGTGGCCCGCATGGCCTTCCCCAGTTTGGTTCCCCTCACGAAGATGTACAAAGCTGCCATAAGGGCAACGGAGAGGATGATGATAAATATCTGGCCGTAGGTGATGCGTGCGTCCATGATGGACAGACCCTTGATGCTCAAGAGCTGTGGATAGGCGCGATCCGAAACCCCCTGGCTGAGCATCATCCCGTTGGAAAGGAATATGGACATACCCAGCGCACTTAAAATGGCAGCCAGTCGCGAGGCGTTTCTGAGGGGCTTATAGGCCACGTGCTCTATGGCCACACCCAGCATGGCCACATAGGCCATGGCCAGACCGAAGGCCAGTATCATGGCCAGAACGAAATGGGTCTCCACAAAACCGAATTTCTGCAGGATGGCCAGCACGATAATTCCTATGAAGGCCCCTGAGGTAAACAATTCACCATGCGCAAAGTTGATCAGCTCAATGATGCCATAGACCATGGTATATCCGAGAGCGATAAGCGAATAGATGCTGCCCAGAAAGATGGCGTTGATCAACTGCTGAATGAGGAAGGACTGTGTGTCCATACGAAGCAGACCCTCTATCTCTGCGGAATGAAAACAGGAACTCAGTAAAGCGGGTTGAATAGGAACAGGGGCAAAAAGCCCCTGTTCCTAAAAAATTGTTGTTTAGAAAAACTTACCGGTCAAAGGGTTCCAGTAGGGCACGAATTTGTTGTTCTTGACGACCCAGATAATATGCGCCAGTTTCCGGTCTCCCTTGTCGTCAAACTTGACATCACCGGTCACCGTGCCGGTCCAGGTGGTTCCGCGCAGGATCTTGACCACCGGGTCTGTTTTCGTGGTCCCGGCCTTCTTAATGGCCTTCAGGAGGACCATGGCCGCGTCATAGGCATAGTACCCATAGGACCCGATACTGTCCGCCTTCCACATGGCCTTGTAGGTTTTCTCAAAGTCTTTTCTTTCAGGACTCTCCGGGGCCTTTGCAAAGGTCAGGTAGACGCCTTCGGTCGCCTTTCCACCCACCTCCAGGAACTTGGGATGAAAGACGGCGTCTTCCGAGATCAGCTTGGACTTGATGCCCAGGCTTTGGATCTGTCGGACCATCAGGGAACCTTCCGGCTGGTAGACGCCCATGTAGATCACGTCGGGATTGATCCTCTTGAGTTTTGTCAGGACCGCTGTGAAGTCTTTATCCCCGGGCGTGATGTGCTCGAGGGCCACGATCTTGACTTTCCCGTTTTCCTTGGCAAACTTCGTGATGTTTGAGGTGAGGCCGACCGTGTAGGTCTGCCTGTCGTCGATTAGGGCCAGGGTTTTGGCCTTGAGGACCTCTTCGAGGAACTTGACTGTGGACCAGGCCTGAACGTCGTCCCGGGGGCACATCCTGAAAATCTGTTTGAATCCTCTACCGGTGACATCTTCGTGGGTGGAAGCGGGGGTAATCTGAATGATGTTCGCCTCGTTCAAGGGAACGGACGAGGGGATGGTGGCCGATGAACAATAGGCGCCGACAACCCCTACGACGCCGCTGTTGATAAGCTTGTTTGCCGCCATGGTGGCCTTGCCGCCGTCGCAGGCGCTATCGCCGGGCAAGACCTCGATCTTGTCATATCCCGGCACGCCGCCTGCCTTCTGGAAGACCGCAGCAGCCGTCTTTACGCCCTGAAGGATGTCGGTACCATCCTGGGCGTAGGGTCCGGTAAGCGGGCTCAGGGTTCCAATTTTCAAGGTCTTCCCGAACGCCATACCGCTGAAACCCACCACCGCTAAACACAGTAACAAAATGCCAACTTTTTTCATTTTCTGCCTCCTTTTAAGTGTGATGGAATCGTAAAAAGTCCGGTCCTCAGGACTCTTTGCTCACGGAAACCCAAAAGTTTGATTTTCGGTTTCCTTACAATTCAACGGGTTGCAAGACACCCCATTGATTTACGTGCCCGTCCATGGGCACATTGACGACTTCTAACGAAGTCGCTCTATTCAACAAAGCTCAGGACCCCTCCTCTTCCTTGCTCACAGGTTGCCGTTTCCGGCATGAACCAGCTTTTTACAAAGTCATCAATCTAATTGTTCGCTCCGCTTCCCAGATAGGCCTCGATGACCCTTTCATCCTTCTGAATCTCCGCCGGTGTTCCTTCTGCGATCTTCTGTCCGTGATCGAGAACCGTGACGATTTCGGAAATACCCATGACCAGTTTCATGTCATGTTCCACCAGGAATATGGTGAGCCCCGTGTCACGCAGCTTGAGGATCAGGTCCATCAATTCGGATGTTTCATTGGGGTTCATACCCGCGGCCGGTTCATCCAGAAGGAGGGTCTCCGGTGCTGTGGCCAGGGCACGGGCAATTTCCAGGCGGCGCTGATCTCCATAAGCGAGATTGGCAGCATATTCATTGTGAAATTGGGCGAGCCCGAGGAATTCAAGCACCTCCATGGATTTTTCGCTGATTTCTTTCTCTTCCCGGGTTTCAAAGGGTGTCTTGAGGAGAGCACGGATTGCCCCGCTGCGGGTGCGGCAGTGCATCCCGACCTGGACGTTTTCAAGGACGGTCATGGATTTAAAAAGGCGGATATTCTGGAAGGTACGGGCGATGCCCTGGGAGATGATGCGGTTGCTGGCCAGGTGATTGAGTTTTCTGCCCTTGTAACTAATGGTGCCCCTGCTGGGGGGATAGACGCCTGTCACCATGTTGAAAACGGTGGTCTTGCCTGCGCCGTTGGGTCCGATGAGGCTGACGATCTTGCCCTTTGGAATCTCTAAGCTCAGGTTTTCAACTGCGCGAAGCCCACCAAACCATTTCGAGACATTACCCAGAACCAGTGGCGTCATAAAGCCAAACCCTTGTTTGAGAAAGTAATCAGACCCCTGTTGCGTGACCAGAATCCTCTGATTTTCGAATCCGCTCAGCTCGAGATGCTTCTTGCCAATGAACGTCTTAAGTGGTGGAATCGTTACTATCCCGGCCTGACTTTGTCAAGGATTTTCTGGCTTTCGTTCAATGGACCATGACGTTGCTCAAGACCCGGCCCACCCTCTTCAGGCTCTCCAGGCTGTCTGCTGGGAGAAAGTGGTCAACATAGGGGAGCGCGATTCGCATACCCTGGCAGACCGGCCGATAATCGGGATCTCCGGCCAGGGGATTGAGCCATATGACGCAGTGGGCCTTCCTGCTTATGGCCGCCATTTCCCTTTTCAGCAATTCTTTTCCACCCAGATCCCAGCCGTCGCTCATGATCACCACAACCGTCCTGCTATTGATAAGCTGTGCCCCCCGGCCCTGGTTGAACTGGTGGAGGGAAAAACCGATTCTGGTCCCGCCGGACCAATTCGGGACCTCTTCGGAAATGCGCAGAAGGGCTTTATCGATGTCCAGGTGTTTGATGAGAGATGTGATACAGGTGAGGGATGTGGAAAAAACAAAGACCTCCGCCCTTGAACCTGCACCTCGCAGACCCAGAAGAAACGGCATCACAAACCTGGCATAGCGGTCCATCGATCCACTCACATCCGCAAGAATCACCAGCCGCTTGAGCCTCCTTTTCTTTGCCCTGTAAAACAACTCCAAAGGGATGCCTCCCCCCTTGAGGCTCTTC
>CAYUCJ010000056.1:8321-12714 GCA_964443285.1 uncultured Desulfobacteraceae bacterium
AAAATATTCTTCAAAAAGGTCGGCGAAATGGACCCACTCCAGATCATTGGAGGCGAGATTGAGCCGGAGGGAATGAAAGAAGTCCTGTCTGTTTAAGACGTCGATCTCGCACAGGCATCGCAGGGCATCAAGGATGCTGCTCTGAAAGACCCTGTAGCCTCTGTCTTTCAGGAATTCCCCGAAGCGGATGACCTCTCCGGTAATGCCCGGCAAGGCCTCCTCATCCCCTGGCCGGGAGGTATTGCAACCTTTCCTCATCGTTCTCCCAAATTTCCTCGTTGAATTTCCTGATGTCTTCCTGGTACTTCAGAAGGCAACCGATGGTTTGCCTGACGACCTCCTCTTCCAGAAAATTACGGTGCATCGTCATGAGGGCTCGGGCCCAATCCAGGGTTTCCGAGACACCGGGCTTTTTGAGAAAGTCCACGGTCCGTATCCTCTGCATGAAACGGGTCACCTGTTCTGCAAAATCCTCTTCGATGCCTGGAATGCGTGTCTTGATGATCTGGTATTCCTTTTCAAAGGCGGGATAGTCGATCCAGTGATAAAGGCACCGCCGTTTCAGGGCATCGTGCACATCCCTGGTTCGGTTGGAGGTCACCACCACCATGGGGCGCCTGACCGCCTTCATGGTACCCAACTCGGGAATGGTAATCTGAAAATCTGATAGAATCTCAAGCAAAAAGGCCTCGAACTCTTCATCTGAGCGGTCTATCTCATCAATGAGGAGGACGGGAGTCGTCTCCTCGGATCTCAACACGGCCTCCAGTAAGGGCCGCTTGATCAGGAATTCAGGGCTGTAGATGATACGCTCGATCTCATCCTTGTCCTTTTTGCGCTGCTCTTCAAGGCGGATGTGCAGGAGCTGTTTCGGATAATTCCATTCATAGAGGGCCGTTTGCGCGTCCAGTCCTTCATAGCACTGCAGACGTATCAGCTCCGTATTGAACAGGCGTGCCATGACGATTGCCACTTCCGTCTTTCCGACGCCGGGTTCTCCTTCAAGAAAGATCGGTTTCTCCAGGCGATGCGCCAGGAAAAGTACGGTAGCGAGCGCCCTGTCGGCGATATAGTGGGCTTCACCCAGTTCTTTGGCCACCTGATCGATGGTGTCAAAATGATTTTTCAATGATCCTACCCTCCAAATTCTTTCTGAAGATTGATGTAACCGTAAAAAGTCCGTCCATGTGCACGATGATGATTTTCTAGGAAGTCATCATGATTTGATATCAATAAATCGGACAAAAGGCCAGACATTATGGGCCGCCCAAATCCACCGTCAAATTTGTGCATCATTTATTTCCACGGGGGATTTGGCGGCCATTCCGATCACCAGCAAGATGTCAGATGCAAGTCGAAGATCCCGGACTTTGAGCGGGGGCGCCGAGGAGCGACGACTGAGTCGTATGAACAATACGTCGCAAGGAGGAGCGATCGAAGGCACCGCAGCAGATGATACCTCGATGGTGGATCAGGGGGCCGCTCCCACTTTTTTTCCCACAGCAGGCGATAATCCAAATGAATTTGAAAATCAATTTACATTATGCTATGAATCATGGCCGATATATGAGCTGAAATAATCATGATGACTTCGCAGAAAGTCATCATCGTGCCCATGGACGGACACGCAAATCAATGGGATGCTTTGCAACCCGTTGATTTGTAAGAAAATCGAAAATTGCACTTTTCGGTTTCCGTAAATAACAAGTCCACTGACGGACTTTTTACGACTTCATCAATCATGGAACAAAACAGACAAAAAACCGAACCGCCCTCAACCATACAGGAAAGGCTCCTGCGACTGGAGGAACTGGTCGCACAGATGGGGGTACATCTGCACTATGACCGACTGGAAGCGGCAGGCCTCAAGTTGAGGGGAGGTATTTGCAAAATAAAGGGAGAGCACCATCTCTTCATTGACAGGCGAAAATCCCCTGCAGAAAGGCTGGACATTCTCAAGGATTGCCTCACCTGTTTCCCGCCCACAAAGGCTTCCTGAATGGCCGGGCTCAGGGGGATCGCGTGGGCAGGTCAACCGGGAAGATGATGGTTTACGCTGCAGTCTTCCCTACTGGTGCCGGCGGGGCAGGAGGTCTCTCCGCAACTGCACGCGCTCTTTTTCTTGCCGGTAAACGATCTGTAAAGGGATCTCCCGCACAGAGAAGCGGCGATCGCCACCACACCCCAGACTATAATGGATTCTGCAATATTCATATGACCACCTACGCATGTTTTCGCATCTGATGATGTATCAAGTATAAGAACGATCATGAAGAATGCCAGGGGGAAAAACCGATCATTTCTCAAAACCAGCTCATGTCGCGATGGTGATGCCCACGGTGCTGTCTCTCAACCCATGCGGTCCTCCCTGAATAGAATCATACCGAACTCGCTTCCCTTTCTTATCTTTTTGCTCTTCTTTACAGCTCCGTTCGATCTTGGGCGCCCCTGTCAGGCGAACCCCCCCCTCCCCTGCCTCGAGCAGATCCCTCCCCGGGCCGGATTCATTGCAGCCGACGCCGAAGGAAAAATCCTGGCTAAGAGGAATGAAACCGCTAAATTCATTCCCGCCTCAACCTTGAAAATCCTGACCGCCCTTTCATCCCTTCACTACCTGGGCCCGGCGTATCGATTCAAGACCGAGTTTTTTCTTTCTCCGGACAAGGACCTCGTCGTCAAAGGCTATGGGGATCCGCTGCTCATATCGGAAGTTTGGGAGGAAATCTCAGAGCAGCTTGCCCCGAAACTCAAAGGTTTCCGGGATCTCATTCTGGACACTTCCTATTTTTCTCCTGAAATCCGCATCCCCGGCTCGAACACTTCGACGAATCCATATGATGCCCCTGTGGGCGCCCTGGCCGCGAATTTCAACACCGTCAACTTTGAGCGCGGCTCCGGGAACATTGTCCTCTCCGCCGAGCCCCAGACCCCAATGATCCCGTTTGTGGAAAACAAAATTCGTCAACTGCCCGAAACAAACGGTCGCTATACGTTTTCCCACGACAGCCGCGAAGGCGCCACATACGCCGGGGAACTTCTCAGGTACTTTCTCGAGAAGAAGGGCGTCAAGGGAAAGGGCTGTGTTCGACACGGAATCCGCGTGCCCGGGGATTCCCTGATCTATGTCTACCGTTCCAGATTCACCCTGGAAGAGATCCTTAGAAAAATGTTTAAATTTTCGAATAATTTTATGGCAAACCAGTTGCTGATCAGTCTGGGCGGGCATGTTTTTGGAGTGCCCTCAACCCTTGCCAAGGGACAAAGAGCCACCCTTCTGTATGCAAGGAAAACTCTGGGGCTGAAGGACCTTGAATTCGTGGAAGGGTCGGGCATCTCCAGGAAAAACCGCCTGTCTCCGGAGGACATGCTCAGGGTGCTCAAAGCATTCAGACCCTACCGCCGGCTCTTGCCGCGAATGGGCCCGTTCCGCTACAAGACAGGCACCCTCAAGGGTGTCCACGCGCGGGTGGGTTTCTATGCAAAACCGGCGGGCCATTCCGGTTATCTCGTCCTTTTCCTGAACCACGACGAAATGGATGCCGATCGTTTCATGCGTTGTCTTGGCAGACTTTTTTGATGCGGAAAAGCTTTAATGATGGCACTTCAAGTGCGGCAGTGATTCGTACGCATTGCCCAGGACTACTTCTTGAAAAGCGCCTCAAGTGCCTGTTTGGCCTCGTCGGACCGATTCATGTTCCGCCGGGTTTCACCCCTGGGGACAAAATAGTCGCAAAAATTGGACCTTTCTTTGTCCACGACCCTCTCCGCCAACACTTCCCTGCACGCATTATAGGCGTGAACATCGTAAAACCTGCACTGCATGCAGCACTTTAGATCTCTGCCGCAGTGAGCACAGGTGTCCTGCCGGCCGATCTCATCACCTGACTCCAATTCCTGCTTACAAAAAAAGCAATGCATTTCGCATTTCCTCCTCCATACCTGATGTAATCCTAAGAAAAGTCCATCCATGGGCTGCGAACGAAGTCTCTTTATCTTGCGTACCTAAGGAAACGGATCTGAGACTCTTTTTCAGACCCTTACTCATAGTGCACTTGGCAACTCACTTCTACATGGACGCCGATTTGGGGCTCACGCCTCCCAAATCCTACGCGTTTTTATGGCGCGCTCTGAACCCCAAATCGGCGTCCATCCCCTCCGGAGTGATTAGAAAGGGTCTGAAAAAGGGTGTCAGGTTCGGTTCCTCTTCGTTCCCGACGAGTTGCCGCCCGCGGCATAAGTTAGCTTCCAACGAAGTCGTGGCTCCCAGGAGCCAGGCAAACACCATATTCCAGAAGCTACGCTCCCTCCGTCGTCCATGACTCCTCGCTCAGGGATTTTGCCCCTTCCACTGTCCTGTTCCAGGGCCGAAATGACGCCGCTTCAGGAACATCCC
>CAYUCJ010000057.1:0-12603 GCA_964443285.1 uncultured Desulfobacteraceae bacterium
GAGCACCAGATTCCTAATCTGGGTGTCGTGCGTTCGAGTCGCGCCGGGGGCACCAGCTATATCAAGGATATTAGCTGGTAGCGGAAAGGCGGGAATTAGATTTGTGACACATTTGTGACCTATCAGATTTGACATAAGGGGCGGTCAATCCATTCAAGAGATGGTGGAGGCAAACCATCTCTCTGTTGACAGTCGCAACCGCCCGAATAGTGCCATGTCTTATGGGTTTCCGTTTCAGATGGTTCCGGCAGGTCTCAAGGTCCACATACCTGATATTGGCCGGAAGAGTATCCTTTCCAAAATGTTCCCGGAAATTGTCAAGGTAGGAGAACTTGTACTTCGTTCTTTCCTTCCCGCTTTCTAACCTTCGCCATGAAACCCACTCCGTTCCTCCCTGGTGGTTATCCCCGGGCAGGGTGTCAGGATCACCACTCTTCGGCTCTACGTGCCTAGCCCGGGGATACAAGCGTTCAAACCTCTTCCTTCCCGTCAAGATATTGCTTCAAGGCTTCAATCAATATTTCCTTGAGTGTCTTTCCATCCATCGCGGCCCTTATCTTGGCCGCTCTATGCAATTCATCAGGTAGGTCAAGCAAGTATTTAGGCATTATCAGCTCCCCTTGGTATGGTGTTAATTATATTATAAAGATTATTCAGATAATGTCGAGGCTTTTTCCCCTCACCCCTTCTGCCATACATTTATTTTATATTTTACCTCCGATCCTTCATAATCTGAGAAAAAATCAGTCTTTCTTCCGATTGCTTTTTGCGTTTCCTTATGACATGACATCCATACACGAACCGGAAAAACCAAAAAAAAAACGGAACGACATGAGCCCCATTCCTTCCCACAATTCTGCCAACCCCGCTAAAGAGCGAAGGAGACAGCAGAGGTTCGACTTGAGACTGCCCGCAAGGGTCGAAGTCCTCTCCCCCCGTCAGGACCAGGTCCCCGTGATCCTGAACCTGTTGACCAAAGACATATCCGCCTGCGGGGCCTTCTTCACTTCAGAGCAGTCGATCGAAGAAGGGACGCGCGTCAAGGTGGACATGGTCCTCTTCCCTAAAAGACAGAGGATCTCGCAGATGAAGCAGGCCCTGATCAAGGTCAGCGGCACGGTGTTGCGCAAGGGACCAGAGGGCCTGGCCGTGAACTTTGAGAAAGGATACAAGCTCGGCCCTTTGAATTAGGCCTGAATAACAGGGTCCATCCACCATCTCTCCATCTAGCACTTTCGTCTTATCTTATCACGCCCCAAAAATACGAAAAAAATAATGCTTCTGCCCGATTGTTTTTTCCCCCTCAATAGAAATAATGAGTACTCCTGCAAAAAGCCGCCGGTCTTGAGAGCCCTCCCGGCGTTGTCACCACCCGGGCTTTTTTTGTAATTTAGCACGTATTACCAATGGGTTGTATGCCGTTTCCTTTGCAAAACGGATGTAAGTCAAGGGGCGGAGCTGTAAGCTCGTCGCAGAAAACCCAGATCATACCTGCGTGCGATGGTGCTCCGATCCAAGTATGAATCCGTATAATACGCAGCAAATAAGCATGGAAGCTGGAGGGACAGTGGAGGACATCATGAAAAAGAGACTCATTACCCTGATCATTTTACTTTTTGCGCTGATCCCCTTCTCCGTCTCCGCCGGTGAAAAGAAAGCCGCGGCCGCTCCCCCTGTAATGGCCGATTATCTCATAGGCCCCGGGGATGTTCTCTACATCTCGGTCTGGAAAGACGAATCCCTCACCCGGAACGTCCCCGTGCGCCCGGACGGAAAGATCTCTTTCCCTCTCATAGGAGAAATCATTGCCGGCGGGAAATCGGTAGGGGAGATCAGGAAAGAGATAGAAAAGAAGATCACCCGCTATATCCCCCAACCCACCGTCTCGGTCGGCGTTCAGGCGATCAACAGCCTGCTCGTCTACGTCATCGGCAGGGTCAACAACCCGGGCCGCTTCGTCCTCAATACCCATATCAACGTCCTGCAGGCCCTCGCCATGGCCGGGGGATGCAATTCCTTTGCAAATAAGAACGGCATCAGGATATTCCGTGAACATGAGGGAGGTACGCAGATCCTGAACTTCAAGTACGACGACGTCACCCGTGGGAAGCACCTGGAGGAGAACGTCACTCTCCAGCGCGGGGATGTCATTGTCGTCCCGTAGACATGTTCAATCTGTTCATCCCGTCTAAAGAATCTGGAGACGCCATGCACAAACCTGAAATGATCCATGAAGGAAGTCGTGAATCCCGAGTCGAGCGTCGTGCGTCGTCCTTCGTCCTTCTTCTCCTTGCTCTCTTCGCTTTTCTCATCCCCCGGCCGGCTTTGGCGGATCAGACCCAGTTGACCCCTTCCATCGCTTTCAGGGGGGAGTATAACGACAACATCTTCTTCGATAGGCGGAACGAGAAGTCCGACTTTCTCAGTGTCATCACGCCCGGACTGGAGTTGACGGACAAGACCGAAAGGCTGGATGCGCGCCTTTCAGGGGCGCTCCCCATCTACACCTATGCCAGGTACGATGAGATCAATTCGGTGGATCAGAATTTCAACGGGAACCTCCGCTACCGCCTTACCCCCCTGTTCACCACGTCCCTCAACGGACGCTATGTCAAGGACTCCCAACCGGACCGAGAAATCGCGGAGACCGGTCTCGTGCTCGGAAACGTCATGCGGCACCGGTATTCGGCAGGTCTTTCAGGCGACTATGCCCTCTCTGAGATCAGCACGGTCGGAATCTCCTACCATTACGCGAGCGACGACTACGAAAGCCGCGCATACACGGACATGCGATCCCACAACGGTGCCCTCACCTATGCCCTGGACCTGAGCCGAACCCTTCCCAACACCCGGGGAAGGGTCACCATGGGCTATAACCGTTTCGAGTTTTCCGATTCCCATGTGGACAATTACACGGTCATGGTGGGGGCTGAAAAAAAGGTGACGGAGCTCTATACCCTGTCGGCCGATGTGGGGGGACGCTACACCCGCTCGAATTTCAAGGTCCCGGGGCTCCAGCCCGTGGCCCCGGGCCTCTTCCGGATCGTGAAAAATGAGGAAACCAGGGACAACACCGGGGTCGTGGGACGGGCCGCCCTCTCCTACCAGGGAGAGCAGACCACCGGTTCCATCAGTTTCTTCCGGGATATCGCCCAGTCCGGAGGGCAGGAAGGGACGGTCCAGAGGACCGCCTTCGTCTTCGACGTGGGCAAAAGCTTCACCTATGAGCTTTGGGCGCATTTCTCCGCAGGCTATTACCTGAACACGTCGGACAAGTCGCAGTATGCCCTCCGGAACATCGACGAAAAGACCTGGCGCGTCAACCCCTGGATCCGTTACAACCTCACACAAGACCTGAGCCTCGATGCCTCCTACGCCTTCACCCGCGTCAACTACAAAACCAGCGACACCAGTGCGAACCGGAACCTCATCTTCCTCAACCTGGTCTACCGCTATCCGCTGTTCGATTAGGAAACTCACCGCCCGCTTCGCCAGGACGATGGACGATCGCTTCGCCAGGACAAAAAGGCATGAAAAGATGGGAAGATGGAAGAAAGCAAGAGAAATAAGATCCGATCGGTGAGGGATTTGGAAGCCTATCGTAAGGCCTTTGACGCGGCGATGGAAATAGATGAGATATCAAAAGGCTTTCCTGACGATACTTACGAACACATCTTCGCCATGCTCAACAACATGGAAAGAAAGGCCGACACGTTCTGTACCTAAGCGTCGTTCACGTCCATCGTCATTCGTTCTTTAGACGGAGAAAATCATGCAACCGATCAATCTGCAAAACGAAGCCCCGAACCTGAGTGACCTTTTCGGGATCCTCAAACGCCGCAAGTGGAGCCTCATTCTCCCGGCCCTCCTGATCTTCCTGATCGCAGCCGCAGTGGCCATCATCCTCCCGTCCATCTATGAGTCCGCCGCCACCATCCTCATCGAGGAGTCGCAGGTCCCGGCCGATTTCGTGAAAACCACGGTCACGGGCTACGCCGAGCAGAGGATGGAGACCATCAAGCAGCGGATCATGAGTTTTTCGAAACTGAACGACCTGGTCGACAAGTTCAACCTCTATCCCGACCTCCGGCAGGACTGGACCCGGGAGCAGATCGTCGGCAAGTTGCGGAAGGACATCCGGATCGATCCGGTAAACGCCGATGTGACCGACCCCCGCACCGGAAGGCCCGGTTCCGCCACCATCGCCTTCACTGTCTCCTACCGGGGGAAGAATCCGGGCACGGTCCAGCAGGTGACCAGTTCCCTCACCTCCTTCTTCCTGGAAGAGAACCTGCAGGCCCGGACGAGCCAGGCCAAGGGAACGACCCAGTTCCTGGAAGATGAGATGCAGGGGCTGAAGGACCACCTGAAGGCCCTCGATTCGAGCATCGCCGCCTTCAAGGAGAAGCACATCAACGAGCTACCCGAGCTGCTCCAGACCAACCTCCAGACCCGGGAACGGATCGCCCGGAACATCGATCAGCTGAACGATCAGGTCCGGACGCTCAAGGAGAGGGAGGGCTACCTCGAGACCCAGCTGGCCGCCATGATCCCTTCCGGGGACGCGGACAGGAAGAGGCTCCAGGACCTGAAGATCCAGCTGGTGAACCTGAAGACCCAGTTCTCGGACGAACACCCGGATGTGATCAAGACCAGGAGGGAGATCAGAGACCTGGAAAAGCAGATGTTGACCTCCAGGTCCAGGGGGGCTCAGGCGGCCCGTGCCGCCCAGGGGGATCAGTCCGACAACCCCGCCTATATCACCCTCGCCTCCCAACTCGCGAGCACCCGCAACGATATGGCCTCCCTCACGCGGCAGGTCGCCGACCTCCGAAAGAAGGAGGAGATGTACCGGCGCCGCGTGGAGAACACGCCCAAGGTCGAGAACACCTACAATGGTCTCGCCATGGATCGGGGCAACACCCAGGCCAAGTTCAACGAGCTCATGAGCAAGTACATGGAGGCGCGGGTGGCCCTCGGTCTCGAAAGGGAGCAGAAAGGGGAACGCTTCACGCTGATCGACCCGCCCCAATACCCCGATAAGCCGGTCAAGCCCAACCGGCTGGCCATCCTGCTCATCGGGTTTGTGCTCGCCGTCGGGGCCGGCGTGGGCATGGCGGCCCTGAGGGAGTTTTCGGACCAGTCCGTGAGGGATATGCGCCGCCTGAGCGCGGCAACACCCTATCCGGTCCTCGCCTCTATCCCGGAGATCGTGACCCGACGGGACATCGTCCGTAGGAGGCTGAAGAGGGGCTTCGCAACGGCCGCCGTCCTGGTGATCCTGGCGGGAGGCGTCGCCGCTTTCAACACCTACGTCATGGACCTGAATGTCTTCTGGGCCAAACTCCTGCTCAAGTTCAGTCACTTTTTTGCGTGAAAAGCAAAACTCACCGCAAAGCCGCAAAGTTCGCAAAGAAAGCTACACGGGAATAAAGTTGCGGCCAGCATTTGCACGCTGAAGACAGTAGGTGTTTTTCTTTTGCCGGTGTCTCAGCGGCAAAAAAAAAGGCAGTTGACTTTGTGCTCTCCGCGCCTTGAGCGAAGCGGGCGGTGAAAAAGACTCTATGGACATCAACGAGATCAGCAGCCAAGTAATAGGGGCAGCCATCGAGGTGCACAAGACAATAGGTCCGGGGTTGCTCGAGAGTGCCTATGAAGAGTGTCTCTGTCACGAACTCAATCTGCGCGGTTTATCCATACAAAGACAAAAGCCTCTTCTTCTGACGTATAAGGGTAAGTGTCTGGATTGCGGCTATCGGTTGGATGTGGTGGTTGAAAACGCAGTCCTCCTCGAGCTGAAGTCTGTTGAGGCGATAGAGCCTATTCATAAGGCGCAGCTTCTGACCTGCCTCAAATTGTCGAAGATAAGCCTGGGCCTACTTCTGAACTTTAATGTGTTAATCATGCGAGACGGTATCGTCAGACTCGTGAATTCCCGGAAGGAGTAGAGCACTTGTATTCACCGGGGGACATTTTGAGTTTTGCCGCAGCTTTGCTGCCGTGAACTTTTCCTTTGTCCTCCTCTCAAGGGCAAGGAAAAAATCCCCTCTCACTCTGCGAACTCTGCGTCTCGAGCGAAGCGGGCGGTGAACAATCCTTTTTAAGGAGAAAATCTTATGGACTTGAGAGTCTCAGTCGAGAAGGCCAAGCTGCTTCGGAAAAAAGCCAAAGAAGCCCTTGCCGTCGAGAGACCTGAAAAGCAGGCCCCCGGGACACCGGTCGGGACGGCGCCCGTCTACTCCGAGTGCCGCTGCGTTGACCTGGACACGAAAAAGGTCCTTGCCAACCGCTGCGTCTGTCTCTCCTCCGACGCCCCCGAGCTCGGCTACTACAAGCTCCTCCGGACCCGGATCCAGCAGCGCTGTCAGGCCAACGGCTGGAACACGGTGATGATCACGAGCGCCGCGCCCGGCGAGGGCAAGACCCTCACCGCCATCAACCTCGCCCTCACCTTCGCCATGGCCTACAACCAGACGGCCCTTCTGGTCGACTGCGACCTCAGACGGCAAAGGGTTCAGGACTACCTGGGGCTTCGAAACGAGAAAGGTCTGGCCGACCATCTCGAAAACGGTACCCCGCTGAAGGACCTCATCTTCTGGCCCGGCGTAGAAAAGCTGACGATCATCTCCGGCGGTAAGCCGGTCCACGACAGCGCTGAACTCATCGGCTCGCAAAAGATGGCGGCCCTGGCGGCCGAGATGAAGACCCGCTATGCCGACCGCTACATCTTTTTCGACGTCCCACCCCTTCTCGCGGAGGCCGACGCCCTGGCCTTCGTCCCCCTGGTCGACTGCATCCTCATGGTCATTGAGCCCAGGACCCCTTTTCAGGCCATCGAGAAGGCCCTGGAGCTGGTTCCCAAGGAAAAATTCCTGGGCTTCGCTCTCAACAAGGTCAAACCATCGGACAACGGCTACCACTACTACAAATACGGGTATGGAAGATCATGACACGAAAACGAGTCGTGAGTCTGGAGTCGTTCCACGTGCTACGAGTCTTTATTCGTCCATCGTCCGTCGTTCTTTTTCGTCCGTCGTCCGCTCGCCCCGTAAAATGCCTTTGCTTGCTTGCCGCGGCGTAGCATGGTGCGAAGCCGGGCCTTGTCTCGGCGAAGCCTCCTGCGAAGCCGGGTCTATTTCACTGGGGTAGATCCTGTCAAAAAGTATGAAAACCCGCATCCACCTCATAGCCGCGGCCCGGCCCAATTTCATGAAGATAGCCCCCCTCTACCATGCCTTGAGAAAAGAGCCTTGGGCCGAGCCGTTGATCGTCCACACCGGCCAGCACTACGATCTCAACATGTCCGATGCCTTTTTCCGGGATCTCCAACTCCCGGAACCTCACTTTCATCTGGGGGTCGGAAGCGGAACCCATGCCGAACAGACCGGCCGGGTGATGATCGCCTACGAGAAGCTGCTCATGGAGAACAGACCGCACCTGGTAATCGTAGTCGGGGATGTAAACTCCACCCTCGCGTGCACCCTAGCTGCATCGAAAATCCTTTACAAGGATCACCCAATTAACCCAAGTAACCCAAGCAACCCAACTAACCCTAGCAACCCTCTTCGCCCCCTGGTAGCCCACCTCGAAGCCGGGCTGCGCTCATTTGACCGCACCATGCCGGAGGAGATCAACCGGGTCATGACCGATGCCCTGGCAGACATCCTCTGGACTCCGTCCCCGGACGGGGACGAGAACCTCCTTCACGAAGGGATTCCGCCCGAAAAGATCGAGCGGGTCGGCAATATCATGATTGACAGCCTGGAGATGATGCGCGGGAGGATCGAGGGACAGAACGCCTTTCGGAAATACGGTGTGGAGCCCGGCTGCTACGGATTGGTCACCCTGCACCGGCCGTCGAACGTGGACTCTCCTGAAAACCTGGAGCGGTTTTGCGATGCACTTGCCGGTATTTCAGACAGCATTCCCCTCATATTCCCGGTGCATCCCCGAACCCGGAAGAACCTGGAAGCCAACGGTTTTTTGGATCGACTGAAAAGGGGCCAAGCCCTTCACCTCGATGAGCCTGTGAGTTACGTCCCGTTCATGAATTTGGTTTTCAACTGCAGACTTGCTATCACGGATTCGGGAGGAATTCAGGAGGAGACCACATACCTCGGGATTCCCTGCCTTACCATGCGGCCCAACACCGAACGGCCGGTGACCCTCACCGAGGGTACCAACCGCTTGATCGGACTGGCAGACCTGGAGATCGCAGTAGGCGAGGCCCTTAATAACGGCGTCCCAAAGCGACGAGTCCCAGCCCTCTGGGATGGCCACACAGCAGAGCGGGTGGTGCGCTCTATTCAATCAGTCTTAGGCGTTCGCAATTGAACTTCCCTCAGTACCCTTATGTTGACTGTCTTTATACGTCCATCGTCCGAGCGAAGCGATCGTCCATCGTCCGTCGTCCTTCGGTCTTTATCGCGCAGCGGGCGTCCCTCTTCCCTCGGTTTTCATCTTCTTTCGTATAACGATATAAAAAAAGCATAAAATATCATATAGATGTATAAGTTATTTACTTTCTTATTATTGTCCCCAAATCCACGACCCCAATCCAGTAGGCCAACATGAATAAGTTATAGAATTATTAAAGAGCGTTCCGCTGTCCACACATAGTTACAGGGCAGATATCAGTTGACAGGCCCCTCCTTTGCCGTTTATCTTTACACGTTATACGACTGATAGACATTTGACCTCGGAAGTTCATGAAAATTGAATAAAATGAATAAAGTCAATCTCTACATTCCACGGGAAAAGATCGTCGAATTCTGCAAGGCCAACCTGATTCGGCGCTTGGCGCTGTTCGGTTCCGTTCTTCGAGAGGATTTCAACCCTTCCAGTGATGTAGATGTTCTTGTCGAATTCGATGCCGATGCCCGTGTTGGGATGATCCGTTTGTCTGCATTGGAGATTGAACTCAGTGAAATCCTAGGGCGAAAAGTGGACCTGAACACTCCCGGTTTTTTGAGTAAATATTACCGCGAACGCATTCTATCTGAAGCCGCAGTGCAGTATGACGCAGCATGACCCTACTGTGCGAATGCGGCACATGCTTGATCATGCCAAAGAGGCAATCGGGCTCCTCGCCGGCAAGGAGAAAACAGATCTTTCCCGCGATAGAGTCCTGGAACTTGCTCTCGTTCGGCTGGTTGAAATCGTTGGAGAAGCTGCCAACAAACTCCCTGGCGAGGATAAATTAAGATACCCTTCCATCCCCTGGAGGGAAATCATCGGCATGCGGAACCGCCTGGTTCACGGCTATGATGCGATCGATTTGGATGTACTGTGGGATACGGTGCAAATTGACCTGCCTCAGCTCATCCAGGAGTTAGACCGCATCTTGGATTGACATCAGTAGATCTCCGATGCCTGAGTTCCATGGTGCGCTTTGAATTTGAATCTACCACGCTTTACGCGATAAAATAGGTGTGACCCCTTTTTCCTCCGCTTCCCGATCTTTTTCGTCCCTCGTCCCTCTGTTATTTATGAGGAACGCAAGTTATTGAATTATTAAAGAGCGTCCCCCAATCCCATGCTTTTACGGCCTCTGGGTCTGTGGCCATATGACCCCTTTTCCACCATTGGAACAAAACCTCCTTGATAATTATGAAGCGAAGAGAGATACTGTTGGCATAAAATAAGGAGATATGCCATGAAGAGTTTTGGATATACTGGAGTTGTCTGGAAGGAAGCTGAAGCCTACGTGTCAAAATGTCCTGAACTTGGGGTTGCGAGCTGTGGTGATAGTTTTGACGAAGCGGTAGACAATCTTAGAGAAGCGGTGGAATTGTACCTCGAAAATGCCAAAGAATTAGGTTTGCTGGATGAAGTAGAGGCCAGTCTCCTGGCAAAAGAGAAATTCACTGGGCATTTCGAAGCAATACTCCAATGAAAAAGTTGCCGATCGTATCGTCGAAGGAAGTCATTAAGGCCTTGAAAAAGGCCGGGTTCGAGTATGCTCCGAAGCGAGGCAAAGGCAGCCACATCGCGATGATGAAGAAAGGTGCTTTTAGTCCTAGATTGGTGATTATTCCGGACAGGAAGAACTTGCCCAAGGGCACTTTGCGCTCAATTCTGGATCAGACAGGTTTGACTAGAGAAGAATTCATAGAGCTAACAAAAAGCTAAAATATAAGATGCCCTCTGTCCACCGACAACTCAGCTTCGTAATAGCCTGAAACTTTTAAAGCCGTGCCCATCCGTGTGAAACTTGCCAGGGCGTAGCCTAGGACGGAGCCTGGTCCGTGTCAAATGCCTTCTGTCTTTTGCTTCCACCCTCAAGCGCAGCGGTCCCAACGCCTGACTCAACCGAAGGTGCTGTCCCATCACCTATAACCCCGAACCTGTAGTTATCACCTATAACCCATAACCTGCAGTTTTTGTCTTTTCCGTCTTTATCACCCCTAACCTGCTTTTTTTACCTCGTTGTTATTGAATTCAGGAAAGAAATACATGAAAGTCAAGAACTTGGGGGTGTGCCCCCTCCCTCCGAAGCGAATCGAATGTCACGATTTCAGGAACGTCCCCATCTTCACACTGTTTTTTGTGAGGAAGGCAAGTTATTGAATTATTAAAGAGCGTCCCCTCATCCATTTCACTGGGGTTCATCCTGTCTAAATATTCTTTCTCTGCGTTCTCGGCGTCTCTGTGTGAGATAGGCCTTTGGGCCTTTATCCTTTTGCCTTTAGCATTTTTCGCCTTACGCTTTTCGTAGTAAGCCTTTTGCCTTTTTCGCCTCGACCCTCAAGCGAAGCGCTCCTAACGCCTAACGCCACCGAAGGTGCTGCCTTACGCCTGTTTTTCAGTCACCTGTATAAGTTATTTACTTTCTTATGGATTGTCGCCCTATCCACTGGTTTATCAAGAATCAAGGGCTGACCCCATTCCCACTTTTTATTCGCATTAATCTTGGATTTGCGATATTATGATTTGGCCAATAAATAACAACGGTAGTTAGGTCCTGTGTAATCCGGGAGGGAAGGAATTGTGTTGAAAAAGCCGCTATTTATTCGTGCCGAATGGGATGATGAAGCAGGAGTTTGGGTGGCCACCAGCGACGATGTACCTGGCTTGGCGACAGAAGCTGAAACAGTTGAATCTCTGATCCAAAAGCTGAAAGTGATGATCCCCGAATTACTTGAAGCAAATGGACATCCCATGCCATACCAGGTGCCCTTTGAAATATTGAGCCGCCGTTTCGAATCTGCAGGTAGTGAATTGTAATAATGGCTGGGTACACGAAAGAGCTGAAGAAATATTTGCAGGAGGCACAGTGCCGTTTTGAGCGGCAGGGGCGGGGTGACCACGAAATATGGTACAGCCCCATCACCCAGATCCGATTCGTAGTGGATCGAAATATCAAATCACGACATACCGCAAATTCCGTTTTGAAGCAGGCCGGTCTCCCTAAGAAGTTTTGATCGAAACCCCGCAGATGCTTTGGACGACAAGGCCACAGTAATTTACACGAACCATTTGAAAACTATCCCTGTCAAAAGACATCGCGTTCTCGATAGAATTACAGCCAACGAAATCTGTAAACAAGCCGGCCTGAAGCCAAAGTTTTAAGGGAAAGTGCCCCTGCAAGCTGGCATTCACGGATGCGGCCGGTTATGACGTCAAACCTCCGACCTCTGTCCTCTGTCTTTATCGTCCATCTTCCGAGCGAAGCGTTCGTCCATCGTCCGTCTGTCTTTCTCAGACCTCTGACTTCCGACCTCTGATCTCTGGCTGTTTCTTCCCTCGTCCGTCTGTCTTTTAATCGTCCTCTTCCCTCTGTTTTTTATGAGGAAGGCAAGTTATTGAATTATTAAAGAGCGTCCCCTCATCCACGCGATCCCCTCTTTCGCTCTTTGGCCCTTGCAAAATAATTTAGTTCAGGATAAATTAAGCGTGGCAGGCAACTTGGAGGGAATGCGATGAAAGAAATTATTTTTCTCGTTGAAGAAGACCCTGAGGGTGGGTACACGGCTCAAGCTCTTGGGCATTCTATCTTTACTGAAGGTGACACCCTGGCTGAGGTGAGGGAAAACGTTAAAGATGCGCTGGCGTGCCATTTTGACGAGATCGACAAACCTTTTTTTGTTCGGCTCCACATAGTGAAAGAAGATAGATTCGCTTATGCCTAAGATCCCGAGAGATATCTCCGGAAGAAAACTGGCAGGCTTACTCGATAGATACGGATACAAAATTACCCGAGAGACCGGGAGTCACCTGAGACTCGAATCTAAGCTCGGAGATGAAAGCCATAAGATCACCATACCTGATCACCGGCCAATCAAAATTGGAACACTCAATAGTATTTTGACGGAATTGGCAGGCCGCCAGAAGATCAGCAAAGTCGAACTCACGGTAGAATTATTCGGGAAGAGAAAGAAGTGACAGACAGTCGAGAATTCTCCGACTGCCCCAATTCCCGCTCTTTCGTCCCTCGTCCGTTGTTCTTTACCCCTGACCTATGACCCCTTACCCCGTACCTATGACCCGTATTTATCACCCCTAACCCCGTACCCATAACCTGTCTTTTATGTCTTTTTCACCCATGACCTATGACCCCTAACCCATAACCTGTAGTTATCACCCATAACCCATAACCCATCA
>CAYUCJ010000058.1:0-12267 GCA_964443285.1 uncultured Desulfobacteraceae bacterium
CTGCAGCAAACGGTCATCGGGGAAATCCCGAGGGTTTCCTCGACATTGAGCGGCAGCGACAGGTGGGGAACCTTCAAGGCCAGGTGGGGTGTCGGCCGGATGCATTATATGTTGGACCCCGGCCTCTACGCACTGGGGAACCCCGATGAAAACTCACCCGTACTGGTCACGGCCAACTACAAGATGAGTTTCGACCGGCTCCGCAAAGCCCTACCCGGGATGGATGCCTGGATCCTTGTTCTGAATACGGGGGGAATCAACGTGTGGTGCGCGGCGGGCAAGGGGACTTTTGGCACGCAAGAATTGGTTCGCCGCATTGAATTCTGCAAGCTCTCCAGGGTGGTGAACCACCGGAGGCTCGTCCTGCCCCAGCTTTCCGCTCCCGGTGTCGCCGCACACAAGGTCAAGAGATTCTCCGGCTTCAAAGTGGTATACGGACCCATCCGGGCGGAAGACCTGCCTTCCTTTCTGGAAAGCGGGATGAAGGCGACACCCGGTATGAGGATCAAGACATTCCCTTTTCGGGAAAGGCTGGTCCTCGTCCCTGTGGAGCTTGTGGAGGCCTTGAAGTTCTATCTCTTTGTCCTGCCGGTCCTGCTATTCCTGGGAGGCCTTGGCGGTCCCGGCGGGTTCTGGTACAATGTGATCCATTCCGGTCTTTTTGCGGCGTTGGCCGTATTGAGCGCCATCGTTGCGGGCACGGTCCTGACCCCGGTCCTCCTGCCCTGGCTCCCCGGCCGACCATTCGCCCTCAAAGGGGCATGGGTGGGCGGGCTGACGGCTGCCGCGCTTGTGGCTTTTCTGTGGCCGGTATCCCAGACGGTTGGAGGGTTCATGGAGGTGGCGGGATGGTGTCTTCTGGCCCCGGCCGTGGCGGCCTATCTGGGGATGAATTTCACGGGGGCATCCACCTACACGTCCCTGTCCGGGGTCAAGAAGGAGATGCGGTGGGCCGTACCCATGGAGATCGGGGCTGCGGCCATCGGATTGGGACTGTGGATAACGTCCAGATTCGTTTCTTGAGGGGTATGAAAAATGGGAAACCTGATTTATTTGAAGAATGTGGTTACACTGGAGCTCGATCAGGAAAAATGTACGGGATGCGGCATGTGCCTTGTGGTGTGCCCCCATGAGGTCCTGGTCATGAACGACGGGCACGCACAGATTGAAGAGAGAGATGCCTGCATGGAGTGCGGCGCCTGTGCCCGGAACTGCCCGACGGAGGCCATCACCGTCCAGGCGGGTGTGGGCTGCGCAGCGGCCGTGATCAATTCCGCGTTGGGACGACAAGGGAGCTGCTGTTGCTAAGGTGCCCCGGCGTCACCGTATCAAATGGGTTTTGTCATTTTGTCATTTGGATTTCATTTGGCATTTGAGCTTTGGCATTTGGTCATTTCCGGCCTGTCCGCCAGGGGCGGCTTGGTCGGGTTACGGCATCACACCGTATTTCTTGAGTTTCTTGTGGAGCGTCCTGCGGGTAATTCCCAAACGCCTGGCAGCCTCGCTCTTATTACCTCCCGCTGATTCCAGCGTCTTCAGAATGCTGACTTTTTCCACTTCTTCCAAGGGGATATCGGCTGCCGGCTCCGGCGGTTGCACCTCTTCCGCCTTGTCCCCCGCGTGTTCCAGGATCCCGGGCGGAAGGTCCGGTTCATCCACGTAGTCGGATCGTGAAAGAACGACCACCCTTTCAACGGCATTCATCAATTCGCGCACGTTACCGGGCCAATCATAACGTCGAAGGCGATCCATGGCCTGGGGGGTAAACCCCTTGATGGCCTTGCGGTTTGTCTCGGCGAACCCCTTGAGAAAGTGGTGTGCGAGCAGAGGGATGTCGTCCTTTCTCTCTCGCAGGGGCGGCATATCCAGGGTCACCACGTTCAGACGGTAGAAGAGGTCCTCCCGGAAACGCTTTTCGGCGATTTCCGTCGACAGGTCCTTGTTCGTGGCCGCGATGAGCCTCACGTCCACCTTGATCACTTCCTCTCCTCCCACCCTCGTGAATTCCCGCTCCTGGATCACACGGAGGAGCTTGACCTGCATGGAGAGAGGCATTTCGCTGACTTCGTCAAGAAAAAGGCTCCCGCCGTCCGCCAGGCTGAACTGCCCGTCTTTGCGGCGATGGGCCCCGGTGAAGGCACCCTTCTCGTGCCCGAAAAGTTCCGATTCAAGGAGCGTCTCGGTCAGGGCCGCACAGTTCACCTTGACGAAGGGGCGATCTTTCCTTGCGCTGTTGTAATGGATGGCCCCTGCGATCAATTCCTTTCCCGTCCCCGATTCTCCGGTGATGAGCACCGTGGCCTCGGAGGGGGCCACCTGTGATACCGTTTCGAAAAGCCGTTCCATGCCGGGGCTGTTCCCTATGATGTTCTGGCGGTCAAATCTTTGCCCAAGGGTGGCCTTGAGGAGACGGTTTTCCTCCTTCAGGTGGCTGTGTTCCATGGCCCGCCCCATGGCAAGGCGCAGTTCGTCAAAATCCAGCGGCTTGGTGAGGTAATCATAGGCCCCCTTCTTGAGGGCCTCGACCGCGGTCTCAACTGATGAGTAGGCTGTCATGATGATGATGGGAATGGCCGGATTGTAGGTCTTGATCTCACCAAGGGCCTCGAGCCCGGAAAGGTGGACCATGCGGATGTCCATGAGGATCAGATCAAAGGGGATTTCATGCACCTTATTGACGGCGGTGGAACCATCGTCGGCCTCAACGACATTATATCCCCAGCCGGAAAGGAGTTTCTTCAACATGGTCCGGTGGTTTTGATCGTCATCCACCACCAGGACGGTATTTTTGGTGCTCATCAGGCTTCTCCTTAGACAGGGAGGGAAATGACGACCCGGGTTCCCTTTCTTTCCCTGCTTTCCACGCGGATTTCGCCACCGTGGGATTCGATGATCTTGTGGACGATGGCAAGGCCAAGGCCCGTACCCGAGGGCTTGTTCGTAAAATAGGGATCAAACACGTGGCCCAGGTCTTTCTTTTTGATGCCCATGCCCGTGTCGCTTATGATGATGTCGATGGTTCCGGACTTTTCGTCCCGGATGGCAACAGTGAGGGTTCCGTTCTTTTCCATGGCCTCCAGTGCGTTCAGGTAGAGATTCAGAAGAACCTGTTTCATCTTATCTGGATCCAGGTCCACTTCTTTTCCTGAAGAGATCCCCTCTATTTCAATACGTATCCCCTTTTGCAGGGTATCTCCTTCCACCAGCTTCAGGGACTGCCGGACGAGTTCCGGTAGGTCGACGGGCTTCTTTTCAATACTGACCGGGCGTGCGAATTCAAGAAGCTGTCCGATCACCCTGTTCAACCGCTCCACTTCCTGGATCATGATGTCGGCCGTCTCCTGGTCTTCTGGAACCTCCCGGTATCGCTCCTTGAAATAGGTGGCGAAACCTTTTATGGAACTGAGCGGGTTGCGGATTTCATGGGCGATCCCGGCGGCGAGTTGTCCTAAGGAAGCCAGCCGCCTGCTCCTCTCCACTTCACCCTTGAGTTCCTGCAACTCCGTCAAGTCCCTGAAAAGGACGATATTCCCGAGAAGCGTTCCGCCATCCCCCCTGAGCGAGGAGATAATAAGGTCCATGGGGACCACCCTGCCGTCCTTGAGCGGACAGTCAATTTCCTTTTCTATGATCTGCGTGTTGCCACCGGGTTGCGATGCCAGCCATTTCAACTGTGTTGGAAGGACCTCTTCAGCATGGCGACCCAGGACCTCGCTCGAAGTGAGCTTCAGGACCGTTTCTGCGGTCTGGTTGAAGGAAACGATTCTGCCATCCGCGTCAATGAAGAGGAGGCCGATGGGCATATTTTCAACGACATTGTCGGAGAAGGCCTTTATCCTCGTGAGCCTGGATTTTGCGGACTGGTAGGCCTGTGCCAGAAACAGGAAGAAAATCCCGGCAAAGCCCAACAGAAGCAGGATAAGGGCCATGATGACCGAATGACGGGCAGCCCCCTTCCTGCTGGCCTCAACGGGTTTCATATTCAGGCCGACAAAAATGATATCAGCAGGGGCCTCCTTCCCTGGAGTAATCAAATACCCGGGGCGGGAATTGTTGAACATCATTCGCCAGTGAAATCCCGGCATTCGTCCCCGGCTCGGCTGGAAGCGGCGAAAAATCTCGAAAACGTGAGATCCGTCGGGGTTTTGCACCAACCGCCAGCTGATCTTTTTTGAGTGTGCGATTTGATCCAAGTCCAACCCCTTCCCATAGAACCCACCGACTTTTTTCGGGTCGTTGTGGGCGAGGATGCGGCCGTTGGTGTCTGTGACCATGAGATAGACGATATCCGGAAGCTGTGCGGTCTCAGTCAAGAGCCTTTGAAGTCGAAAACCACCTCCTTGCACGACCATCATGCCCTTCATGCCCATCATGCCCATCATACCGGTCCTGGCTCCGGCCTCAAAACTCCTGATCAGCGCGGCGCCTTTTTCCACCATCAATTCGGTGATGAACTTCTTTTCCCGGTTGAGGTTCTCATGGGTCCAGAAAATCAGGATCGGCACAAGAATGAAGGCCGAGCCCAGAAGGATCCAGGGAGGTATACGAAACCATTCTGTTTTTTTTATCCTGTCTTTTGACATGAACGCTTTCTTAAGCAAAATTGATACCAAGGCGTTCGCAGGCCCTGGGCGGCAGGCCTGCGCGTCCAAGCCAGATGGGCGCATGGCCTCCGGGTGATGACCAGGTGGATACATGGATAGATCATGTGGATACTATTTCCACAGTCGGATACTTGGTCTGGATATCTATTATCCACATTCCCAGTGTCGTTTCAAGAAAATAGAAAAAAACTGAGATTATTTCCAAGCGTTTTCTGGAAAAAGCAGGGTGAAATCATTCTTGGTCTCGTTTGGCACGAGCCTTGCTAGAAATGACGTCTAACCAAAATAATTTTCATATTCAGAGGAGGACAAGATGATGAAGAAGTATGTTGGGATTATTGTGGCAGGTGTTTTCATTCTGGCATTGGGCATGGGATTCTCCCATATTCCCATGATGGGATCGGGTAACGCCTATTCATGTGGTTGGGGCAACTCGTCTTCGGGTGGAGGTGATTATGTCCCCCAGAAACGGGGTTCGGCGGCCACAAACAATGCACCAAACATGACCAAAGATCAGGCCCGTGATGTGCTTTCAAATCATGTCAAGACCCTGAATCCCGACCTCAAGATCGGTCCCCTGAACGACGGCGGTGGGTTTTACGAGGCGGACATTCTTGCCAAAAGCGGGAGTGTGGTTGAACACCTGGCGGTTGATAAGATATCCGGTGGTATCGTCCGATTGAATTGAGTCTAATCATGGTAACGGATTGAAATGATCAAACGTATGAAAGAAAGACTGGACCTACTCTTGCTGTTCCTGCTCTTAGCGGTCCTCCTGGGCCTGCCCATGGGCATTGCAGCCTATGATCACCATTTCTGGCAGGAAAAAATTCCGGCAGGGGCCAGAGTCTTCACCCTTACAGGGGACGCAGAGAGAGGCTGGCTGGAAGGCGATGTCCACGCCTTTGAAGTCAAGCCCTTCTGGCGGAAAAAGCAACCCCGGGCGATGCCTGTGATAGAGGTATCAAAAGGGGATCTGGTCGTCTTCAAGCTGAAGAGCAGAGATGTGGTTCACGGCTTCAGCCTGAAAGACTTCGGAGTCTTCCTGACAGATGGTATCCAACCGGGAAGGGTTACCCTTGTATCGTTCAAGGCGGATAAAGTGGGGATATTCTTGTTTTCCTGCAATGCCATCTGCGGGAAAGAACACGAGAAGATGAAGGGTAAGCTGGTTGTAAAAGTCTAAAACGGTGCGTATACTACAATGGAAAACGAACTTACAATTATCTTGGTTCAGCAGGTGGATAAATGCCCTCAAAGCGATCCGTCATTTTTTCCCTGGCCCTGATCCTATTTGCAGTGATAATGGTTTTCTATGTAAGCATGAGCCCGGCTCAAGGGCCCGTTCCCGCTCCCGGGGCAACCCATTTACAGGGCCGGGTCCTGTCCCCGTTCGGCCCGGTGAAAGACGCCAAGGTAAGGGTTAGGGGGAGTGAACGGTTTGTGCAAACGGATGATCAAGGCCGGTTTGTACTCCCCACGTCACATCTTCCTTCCGGGAGGGTGTTCGTGACAGCAGGCAAGGATGGCTGGTTTAACAATGGCCGGGTCAGTAACAGCTCCGGCCGGATGGAAGATCTCTTTCTCAATCCTGTCTATCTGAATGACCGGTCCACCTACCGTTTTATTTCGCCGGTTTTCTGTGCGCGCTGTCACGTGAACGTGACGCGGTACTGGGACCGGTCCAAGATGGCCCACACTACTTCCAATCCGAAGGTCCTCCAGGTGTACCAGGGAACGGACGCCTTTGACCGGAAAGGCATCGGGCCGGGTTACCGACTGGATAATCCGGGTAAGAGCGGAAACTGCATCGCGTGCCATGCGCCGTCGGCCGACGTCTCCAGGTTCGGGCCCCGCGATATATCCGCCGCGCTGCGATGGCCGCTGGCCGAGTGGGACGGGATAAGCTGTGATTACTGTCACAAGGTGAGAAAGGTGGTTCCGGACAGGACCCGACCGAGCGGGATGCGCGCCATCCTGGAAAGGCAGACCCCCACCAGGGGATCGTCGGTCCTGGAATTTGGCCCATATGATGACGTGGTGGTCCCGCCCATGGCCGCGTCTTACAATCCTCTGCTTGAACAGGGACGGTTTTGCTCCACCTGTCACGGCCACTTCAAGGAGTTGCCGGAGGGCACGACCTGGGACCACGAGAAGGTTTATACGGACCGGGAGTGGGCGGGATTCGGCCTGAAAGAGGACATCCAATTGCCGATCCAGACTACCTACTACGAATGGAAGCAATGGCAGGATGGTCTTTCTCCCGGAGATCCCAATAAGGGCAAGAAATGCCAGGACTGTCATATGAGCTGGCGCAAGGAGATGCTTCCCTATGATGAATATGTTGTAGATGGAGGGGCCAGGAACATGTGGGGGACCCGTCGTGGTCCCAGGAATATCCATCCTCACCACTTTGACGGGGGAACGGAGACCCAACTCAAGACGGCCCTCTCCATGGAACTGGAAGGGGAGATCAAGGGGAAAAGGCTGAACTTGAAGGTGTATATTACGAACACGAACGGCGGCCATTGGGTCCCCACCGGCGAACCATTGAGGAGTGTCATGCTGGTGCTCCAGGCCACCGACTCAAAAGGACATCCGCTGAGGCTGGTGGAGGGCGGCACCCTGCCTGGATGGACCGGTCAAGGGGGGCCGTTGAAGACGAACTATGGGGGGACACCCGGGGCCATTTTCGCTAAGGTTCTCGGAGACAGTGAAGGTCACATTCACGTCCCCTTCTGGCGGGCCACCCGCATTGCGATGGATACTCGCATCCGTCCCAAGAACACCCGTGAACTGAAATTCGAATTTGCATTGAATGACCCGGATGACGAACCCACAGCGGAAGCAAGGCTGATCTACAGACCTGCTGTCCGGCCTTGGGCCGAGAAGAAAAGCTGGCCCGTGGAAGATGTATTGATCACCAGTCAGGCCTGGTGATTGGAGGAGGAACAAAACCTGATGAAGCACACCAAAATGATCGTTGCCATGGCGGCTGTTCTGCTCCAGTATATATCGTTTCAGGCCTTTGCGGGGGAGATCACGGGCAAGGTCAACGTGAGGGGGTTGCGATCACCGGAGAATGTCCTGGTCTATCTCGTCAAGGGGCCGGAAAGTCCTGTCGACCCATCGAAGGCAAAGAACGTCATGGATCAGCGCAACCTGACCTTTTTTCCGCACGTCTTGCCGGTCCTGGTGGGATCCAGGGTCCAATTCCCAAACCATGACAAGGTCAACCACAATGTTTTCTCTTTATCGAGGGCCAAAAAATTTAACCTGGGTAGCTACAAGCCGGGGGAGAGCGGTGAGGTGTTATTTGATAAGCCGGGTGTGGTGACACTCAGATGTGATGTGCATGCCGAGATGTCGGCCTATATCCTCGTCCTGCGAAATCCCTATTGGGCCCTGACCGATCAGGAAGGCCGGTTTCAGATACCGGACCGGAAGTACCTGGATGAACACGGCATGAACGGTATCGCAGACCTGCCTCCGGGGAAGTATTTTCTCAAGACGTGGCATGAAAAGTTGAAAGGGCAAAAGGCCCCTGTGGTGGTGCCTGAAAAAGGAAATGTCTCGATTCAGTTTGAACTTTCAAGGGGGGCCCCCGGTGTCTTGTACAAGCGCTGAGACTCCGTCGTGGATATTCGCGGAGGGAAGGCTGATGGCGAATGGTCAATGATGTCCCCATCTATATGGCCTTCCTGGCGGGTTTGATCTCCTTTCTTTCTCCCTGTGTGCTTCCGCTGGTTCCGGGTTACATTTCTTTCATTTCCGGTGTTTCCTTGGAGCAACTGGGAGAAAAAGGCGACAATGTGCAATCCGTGGCTCGGGAAAAGGCCACGATCATACTCAATTCGATCTTCTTCGTCATGGGTTTTTCGACCGTTTTCGTCCTCCTCGGGGCGTCCGCCACCCTGGCAGGATACTTCATCACCGCCAACATGAGCCTCCTGACCAAGATTGCCGGCCTGGTCATCATCTTTTTCGGCCTCTTCAAGATGGGGCTGTTGCGCATTTTTACATTTTACAGAGAGGCGAGGTTCCATCCGACCGACCGGAAATACGGTTTGATCGGGGCCGTGCTCATAGGGGCCGCTTTTGCCTTTGGTTGGACCCCGTGTATCAGTCCCATTCTGGGCGGCATCCTGGCCTATGCGGGGACCATGGGAAGGGCAGCCCAGGGGATGGCTCTGCTGTTCCTTTATTCGTTGGGACTGGGGATTCCCTTTCTCCTGACGGCAGTGGGAATAGGCCGGTTTCTCGGCTTTTTTGAAAAGGTCAAGAAGCACCTCCGGCTCATCGAGGTGGTCAGTGGTGTGATCATGGTCATCCTCGGCCTGATGATTTTTCTGAACAAGCTGATTCTAATCCCGGGTTACCTGATCTTTTTGAATCGGTTTTCATTGTGATGGGCTCGTTCGGAGCTGAAAAGAGAAAAGAGGATGAACAAACTGATTCGTTTAATAGCCATAATGTCCTTTTTCGTCGCACCAACGATTACGTCGTATTCCGCATGGGCGGCTCCTGCAGCAATGGAGAACGGAGAGGCTGACCAGGAGTTGGACAGACTGCTTGGGGCTCTAAGTTTATTCAAAGTGAGCCCTCCCAGCAGACCGGTGGAATTCAGCCTGAAGGATCTCTCGGGCGATAAGGTCAGGATTTCCGATTTCAGGGGCAAGATCGTGTTCCTCAATTTCTGGACCACATGGTGTCCCTACTGCCGCGTAGAAATGCCTTCCATGGAAAAGCTGCACAAGAAAATGAAGGATAAACCATTTGCCATGGTAGCGGTGGACCTGCAGGAACCGCTTTCAGCGGTGAAGGCTTTTCTTGAGAGGTACAAGCTTTCTTTCACTTCCCTTCTGGATTCCAAAGGGACGGTGGGGGAGCAGTTCGGTGTTAGAGCCATCCCCGCCAGTTTCCTCCTGGACAAGAGCGGGCGGGTCATCGCAAAGGTGACGGGACCACGGGAGTGGAACGGCAAACAGTCGGTTGCCCTTTTCGAGTACCTGGTTGAACGGTGATGATGAGGATGTTTGACGCAGAATCTCCGACACAGGGTGAATGACCTGGATGCGTACGAAAAAAGCATATTCTCTTATTCTGGCGGGCCTGGTGCTGGCCATATCCATTCCCATCGTCTTCCGTTTTCTGCCTCACAAAAACCGGACCCACATTATTTCGCTGACGGCCAAGAAATATGGCTATTCCCCTTCAAGGATCGTGGTCAACAATGGTGATACCGTTGTACTGAAACCGACATCTCTCGACGTAACCCACGGATTTCTTCTGGACGGATACCCCGTGGAATTTATCATCAAGCAGGAGGGGGTCAACTACCTGAAATATACCTGGGAGGACGATGACAAGAAAATCCACACCGACTGGGACAAGGTGAATAAGATCGAATTCAAGGCCGGCAAGTCGGGCAAATTCACCTTCCGGTGCACACAAACCTGCGGAAATCTCCATCCCTTCATGACCGGGGAACTCATCGTCAGGCCCAATACGCCCTATCTCCTTTTTGTCTCGTTGTCCATCTGGCTGACCTTGAGTCTTTTGGTTCTGTTCCGGGTAAAGCCGGATTTTGCTTCTTCCGGTTTCAAACCCTTAGATCTCCTGGACCGGTTGCCGTGGCTGAAGCGGATGGTCAGACTACGGGAGTTCCATTTCCTTGTCATCTTTCCAAACCTGGTGGTCTTCTATCTCTTCATCCTGAGCGCCTTCTGGGGAAGCCCGGTGGGCAACCGGAATATCGCTATTATCTTTGTCTGGATCGTATGGTGGTTTGTACTCAAGGCAGTTCTCGTCCCCTTAGGGGGAAGGCTATGGTGTATGGTATGCCCTCTTCCGGCGCCGGCGGAATGGCTCAGTCGAAAGCGGTTGACCGCTGTTCGATACATGGAAAAGCCATTAAAGGGGTTACACCACCGATTCATCGGGCTTCAAAAGGACTGGCCGAGGTGGCTGGACAATATGTGGCTGCAGAACGGACTCTTCCTGGCCCTGATCTCCTTTGCGATCATCCTGATTACCCGTCCCATTGCGACGGCCATTCTTTTTCTGGCCATCCTCGCGCTGAGTTTACTGCTGGCCCTGGTCTTCAGGCGGAGGATCTTTTGCCACTACCTGTGTCCTGTGGGCGGGTTTCTGGGATCTTATTCCATGGCGTCCATGACCGAGCTTCGGGTCCTGGACCCTGATATCTGCAAAAAACACAGGGAAAAGGAGTGCCTGCATGGCGGACCGGAAGGCTGGGCATGCCCCTGGGGGCAGTATCCCGGAAAGATGAATCGTAACAATTACTGCGGGCTTTGCACCGAGTGCATCAAGAGCTGTCCCAAAAGGAATGTGAGTGTCTTTCTCAGACCGTTCGGATCGGATCGGTTGTTCAAGGGCTATGACGAGATGTTTAATGTCATCATCATGATGGTCGTGGCCATTGCCTTCAGCATCACCATGTTGGGCCGATGGGGCTTTATCAAGGAGGCCGCCAACGTGACTGAAAGCCGGCAGTTGATTCCCTTCCTCATCTACCTCGCCTCTCTTTGGGGTGCCTCTCTCCTCATTTTTCCCGGGCTTTTTGCCCTGGCGACAAAAGGAACTCATCGATTGATGGGTGGGCGAATGATGGAGAGCCGGGTGAGCGATAAGGAGCTGATGCTGCGTCTGGCCTATATGCTGGTCCCCCTGGGGATCTTCTTCTGGATTGCCTTCAGCCTTCCCTCCGTGATGGTCAACTACAGTTATATCCTTGCAGTTCTTTCCGATCCTTTCGGCCTCGGGTGGGATCTTTTCGGCACGGCCGGCTACCATTTCAGCCCTTTCCTGCCCGAATGGATCCCCGTGATCCTGGGTGTCATCCTGTTGGGAGGGCTCTATTTTGCTCTGACACGGGGAAATCTGGCCCTCAAGGGGGTGGTGAGTGATCCGGATCTGCGGGTCAGGACCCTGATATTCCCCGCACTTTTTGTCCTCTTTGCGGTTAATATCATGCTGAAGCTCTTTGTGGGTTGACGGGAACTATTCTTTTCTACCTCGTAACTGGATACTTTTTACTCGTTTGGATACCCATTGGGAGGAATATTGGATAATTTTCATCCACTTCTTCCAGCACAACTCAGGAAATGGGCCATTCCTCAATCACGTTGGAAATATAATTTTAGCAATTTGAAAGGGTTATATAAGTATACCACATTGTGGCATGCAGTTTGCTCTATTTGTAGGCAGACACAAACAGAGGGAAGAAGAAGGAGGTTTGAAAATGACAAAATTAGCAAGTTCGACAAAGGCAATTGAGAAAGCCGTCATCGACCCGGTATGCGGCATGGAGGTGGTCCCGGGAAAGACCAAGCTGGTGGCCGTGCACGATGGTCACAGTTACTGGTTTTGTGCAGAGGCCTGCCGTGAAGCGTTTGAGAAGGATCCGGAGAAGTATCTTGGAGAAAAGACGGTCAAGCAAGTGGGCGTGTTCGGAAGGTTCCTGCATCGCCTTGCAAGGGCCAACCAAGAAGAGTACGGCAAGGGGGGAAAGGCCTCCTGCTGCCACTAATAAGACCCGATGCGTTAGCTTTATGGGGTGTGAACGCTTCCCTGGAAGGCACAGGACCAGGTGTTGCACATAGGTTCGGCCGGTGGGATAAACATGAGAAAGTCAGTTAAA